>NZ_CP045493.1 GCF_015500055.1 Mesorhizobium sp. NBSH29 | reverse complement strand
GATGGCCTTCTCCAAGCTCAAGGCGCACCTACGGGCTGCCAGGCCAGAACCTTCGACGAGCTTTAGAAGGCCATCGGCAACATCTGCGACCTCTTCAGTCCAGACGAGTGCTGGAACTACATGAAAAAGGCAGGATATGCATCCGATTAAATGTCCCGATGCTCTAAGCTGAGCCAAATGTTCTGACGACGGACAAATATCTTCTGCCCGGGGTCGGTAGTCCGCCGCTACGAGACGGCGCCGCTAGCCTCGTCGGTCACACCAAAACTCGATCCAGTTGTGATGAAGATCCGGAACTCGCTGCCCTCTTGGCCTTCCTCTGGACACCATCTCGGCGAGCGGAGCCATGCCATGATTGACCGCATCGTTCTCGAGGAGCACCTCGGTGGATCCAGCGCCGCTCGAGCAAAATCATTCCACCAGAACGGGCGCCATGTGTAGATAGCGCGCCACCTTGCGTTTTGCCCGCAATATCGCTCCACACCGCCTCGACCTGGGCTTCAGAAAGCCCTATGGCCGCACCGGTTTGCGAAGCGGAAAGGTTGCTGTCGAGCGCGTACAGGCACGCATCCATCTTCGCGTAGGGCAGCGAGAAATAGAACTCTTCCTGCGTTTGAGGCAGTGAGTAAGTATCGGTGGTCCGGCGGGCGTTTGCGAATTTCCGCGGGTACACCGAGATGGGCGGCAAGTGCGTAGACCTGCGATTTGTAGAGATGGCGCGATCGGCTTGATGTCGGCTGCGCCGTCACCGTTCTTGACGAAGAAGCCCTGATCGTACTCGAGCAGGTGGGGGTGCGATGACGGCAAAATTCAGCCGGTCGGCGTGGGTAGTATTCAAGCTGTTTGCGGGTACGCTGCTTCATGTTGGGTCGATGCGACAACGCCGAGATAGGATGCCCGCCGGCAGGCGCAGCTTTGCGCATTTGGCCATCGGGCGAGCGCACCACAAGCGACGAGATGTTGTAGCCGCCCGACGTCAGCGCACTATCGAAGACGATCTTGCTCGACCATCCTGCGCCGTAATCCGGCACAAACCTCGCGGATGGCGTCGTCGCGGCGAACGAATAGCACCCCGTAGCCTCGAGCGTGGGGCCGATATCCTCTACCGCATTCTCGATGCCGAAAGTTTCAGCCACAGCCGTACCGAGCCGCAGGCTGTCCGGGTCGGAATCGTGCTCTGGCATCAGCAGGCCGAACACCCGCGCGGGCCCGACGGCACGCACGGCCAGCGCCGTACAGACTGGCTGAATCGATGCCGCCGGAAATTCCAATTACAAAACCGCGCTTGCGCAGGTCGTGGCGCAGCGCGTCGCGCATTCTCGAAGCGATCGCTCTGCCTCCCTTTCAGCATCGATGGAAAGGGCGGAAAGTTCGAAGGCTGATATCATCATGTTCATGCCGCTTTGCGTCTGCGTGAAGCGAGGCGTCGGCTGAGTTTCCCGCTCGGAGTCTTTGGCAGGGTGTCGCAGAACTCGACTTCCCGGGGCACCATGAAATCATTTAGGATCTGTGCGCAATAACGCAGAACATCCTCGGCGCTTAACGTATCGATCGACTTCACGATCAGCGCCTTGAGCGTCTCGCCGAGCACCGGATCCGGCATGCCGACGACAAGCGCCTCGACCACGCCTTCCAGTTCGTAGAGCGCGGATTCCACTTCCCGCGGCGCAACCTTGAAACCACCCGTCTTGATAATGTCGTCCTTGCGGGAGACGAATGTGACGTGGCCGTCGCCATCCGCAAGGAACAGATCGCCCGTGTGAAGGCGTCTGGTCCCGGTCAGTGGGTCGGGGCGCACCGTGAATTGCGTCGCCGCAGGGTTGTTCCAGTAGCCGCGCATCACGTGGGGCCCCGACACGGCAAGTTCCCCGACGGTTCCCGGGGCAACTTCGAATCCCAGGTCGTCGACGACCTGGATCGCAGTGCCCGGAATGGCAATGCCGACGCAGTCGGGCCGCAGGTCGATCTCGCCAGGAGGAAGCCAGGTCGCGCGCACGCATTCGGTCTGGCCGTACATGGAGTAAAGCTGCACGTGGGGAAACAGGGTTCGCAGCCTGCGGATGTGGGCGACTGGCAAGGGTGCGGCCGCGCTGGTGATGTAGCGCAGGCTTGCGAACAGAGCCGGATCCAGATTCTCCATCCGCAACATCATGGCGAGCATGCAAGGAACCGCGGGAAAGCCGGTGACGCCCTCTTCGCGCAGCCGCTCGAAGATGACAGCCGGATAGGCAAAGGATTTCTCCAGCACCAATGTGGCGCCCGTTTGCACTGCAGTGAGGAGTTGCGTCAGTCCGTATCCGAAAGATAGCGGCAACACATTGAGGATGACGTCGTTTTCGTTGTTGCCAAGGTAGGCCGCGATGGATGCGGTTGCGGCGTCGATATTGTCGTGCCCCATCATCACGCCCTTCGGGTCACCGGTCGATCCCGAGGTGTAAATGATGCTGGCAAGGTCGCTGTCGGAAAGATCCAGGCCAGCCAGAGCAGGTTCGGCCAACAGGCAATGGGCAAAGTCGAGGGCTTCGGGAAGCTGGGCGTGCGGCCGCGTCAGGATTACCTTGGGTCGAACCTTGATGGCTAACGACAGCATGTTCGCAACCGTAGGCGCGCTCCTCGCGTCCGCGATGATCGCCTTCGGCTCACAATCGTTGACGATAAAGGACAGCCGCCTTGCCTTGGTGGAAGGATTGACCGGACAAAGCACGGCACCCGCCATCCAGACGGCATAAGACGCGACGGCGGTTTGCCAGCCATTTGCGGCTAACACCAGGACCCGGTCGCCCTTGACGACACCGTTGGTCGCCAGCGATGCGGCAAGCCTCTCCGATGCATTTGAAAGTTCCGCGTAGCTAAATCGCTGCGCGCCGTCCACGATCGCGGTCTTGCCGGCATGCTTGCGGCAGCTTTCGCGAAGGTGGCCTTCAATGCGCATCGATGCGTCTCCCGGCCAGGTTAGGCGGCCTTTTTGCGTTCGATGAAGGCTGCGATCCTGTCGATGGAATCGAGGTTCCCCGGCACGATATCGGCGTCTCCGACCTTTACTTCGAACGCTTCCTCGATAAATCCGACCAGTTCGAGAACGCCGGTGGAATCGACGAGGTCGTTTTCCATGAGTGAAAGGTCGCCGGGCAGAGGCTGAACGTCGTCGCCGAACAGGAAATTCTCGACGATGAAATCACGGATTTTTTCTTGCGCATCGTTTGCCACGCCGCCAACCCTCACTTTGTTTCCGTCCGGTTCGGCTGGTCGGTGACAAAGACCTTGTGCCACAGTTGCGCCGAGAGAATGCCCATAAAGGCTGTATTGTCCTTGAAGCTGGTTGCCCGACCGTTAATGGCTTTGACTTTCAGCCTCTCGACCATCGCAGAATTGAACAGACCGGTTTCAGCCAGCGCGCCTTCCGACAGGACCGTCTCGGTCGATGCACGGGCTGCGGGAGTGGAAAATGCCTGGCTGTCGGGCGCTCGAAACGGCTGTTTGGGCCGGTTGACGACCGTATCTGGCACAAGGCCGCGCGCGGCCTCCTTCAGAATGAACTTTTCGCGCAGCCCCCGCATCTTCAGCTCCGGTTGGAGTCCGGCGGCGAACGCGATGACGCGGTGGTCGAGAAACGGAAACCGCCCTTCCACGCCGTGGGCCATCATGACACGATCGCCCTGGCTGGAGAGAATGTAACCTGGGAGCAGAAAACGGGCCTCGAGATATTGCGCCTGGTTGAGCGGATGCCAGCGCCTGAAATCGCCGGGCAACTGCGCTGCGAGATCGGCCGCCGCATCGTAATCGCCGAGCGTATATTTCAGATCGGGGGAATAGAAGAGTTTCGCCGCCGCCGTCGAACGCATGCGCGGCCGATGCGAGAACAGCGGATCGGTGAGGCCGTCTCCACCGGTGGAGAAGAAACGTGCGAGATAGTCCACGCTCTGGTGCTGCAACTGCGGCAGATAGGGATATAGGCGGCGAAACAGAAGCGGCCGGCGTGTCGAGCCTGGCTGACGGGCGCAAAAGCGCCGCACCGCAGCCTCCTGGAAAATATCGTAGCCGGCGAAAATCTCGTCGGCGCCCTCGCCGGTCAACACAACCTTCATGCCATTTGCACGAACGATGCTCGCGAGCTGGTAGAGCGGTGCCGGCGCCGTGCGCAGTACCGGGCATTCGGTGTGCGCGATTATGGTAGGAAATTCGGCAGCGATCTCGTCTTCTCCGCACCGCACCTGATGGTTTTGCACGCCGAGTTTTTTCGGCGACCTCCGCCTGCCACAGGCTTTCATCATGCTCTGGGGAACGGAACCCGACCGAGAACGTTTCGAGACGCCCTGGCGCCACCCGCGCGGCAAGGGCGGTGATGAGCGAAGAGTCGAGACCGCCGGAAAGATAGGCGCCAACCGGCACGTCTGCACGAAGACGAATGCGGGTGGCGTCTTCCAGCAACTCTCCAAGCTGTTCGACTGGACGCTCAGGCGTCTTGAACTCGCCATCGCGGGGAAATTCCATACGCCACCACTGGCTCACCGTCCGGCTGGAACCCTGCGCAATCATCATGTGCCCAGGCGGCAGCTCTCTGACACCCTTGAAAGCCGTTCGAGGTGCTATCGGCGCCCAGAGCGTGAAAATCTGGTCCAGCGCGACGGGGTCGAGTTCGGCTGCAAAGCCCGGCGCAGCCATGAACGCCTTGATCTCGGAAGCGAAAAAAAGCGTGCCGCGGATTTCCGTATAGTAGAGCGGACGCACGCCAATGCGATCGCGCGCCAGCCACAGGTTTTGACGCCGCGCGTCCCACAATGCGAACGCGAAATCGCCGTTGAGTTCGTCGAGACAGGCCGTACCCATCTCGTCATAGAGATGCAGGATCACCTCTGTGTCGCTGGTGGTCAGAAAACGTCTTCCGCGGGCCTGCAAACGTTCGCGGAGTTCAACGTAGTTGAAGACCTCTCCGTTATAGGAAATGACGAGATCACCATTTGCAGCCGCCATGGGCTGCTTGCCGTCTGCCAGGCCGACAACCGAAAGCCGGGCATGACCGAGACCGACGCCCGGCGCAGTATAGACGCCCTTCTCGTCCGGCCCGCGATGGCAGAGCGCGACGGTCATGCTCTTCAGCAGGGGCGCTGCCGCATCGGTCGAAACGGTCGATCCCAGAAAACCGGTTATCCCGCACATCGTGCTACTCCTCCGATCAATCGAAGCGATCGCCGATAAGGCGCGTCCAGCTCTCGCCCGACAGGCCGTTGAGGAACGCGCGCCCTTGGGTTGCCGCGGCAACCACATCTGCTCTTAGGGAATATAGCGTCGTGGAAGAGGCATGGAGAAACGCGAATTTGCGATCTAGCATAGCATCGAGCAACGCTGGCTGGGAGCGACCGCGAATTGCGGCAAGGCCCCGATCATGGGCGTTGGCGAGCAGCCGTTCGACGATCAGCGCCTCCATGCCCGGAACGGCCATGAGTTGCATAACGCGGCCAATCCCTGCTCGGTCACCATAGTAGATGAACAGGCCGGCAAGTTTTCCGCCTCGTGTCAGCAGGAGGCGCTGGACACGCTCGCCGTGTTTGGCCTTCACGTCAGCATGCGTGAGCATGCGCGAAAGCTGTTCGTCGCGCCATCGCGGGTTCAGAGGATGGTGCACGACAAGCTGTTGGACGGCCGCAACGAGTTCGGCCCGGCTCGGTTCGGTTTCAGTCAACATGTCGGCCTTGCCGGAGCGCGGCTGGTAGCCGACCCAGGAAAGTCCTCTCCCGCCGGCGCCAACGGCGCGGTCAGCCAAGCCGGCCAATGATAAGAATGCACCGAGCAAGCCAAACCGATCAGCAGCCATGCGCGTAACGAACCCAATCGGGCGGAGTACACGCACATATTCCAGGCTGTACGACGACAGCACATGCGCGCCCATCCTGCGCCACATCGCTGTCGCCAGATTGTTGGACGTCTCGCTGAAACAGAGGTCTTGCGGTCCTGAAAGCACCGCTTTGAGAAGGCGAGCGCCGGCAAAAGGATCGGCTTCATGGTCGTCGACCATCCATGTGGTACAGATGGCCGCCCTTAGGCTTTCCCCGTCCAGTTCCATGGCCTGTGGAAGTACCCCGATAAAGCCGTTTACACGGCCGCTTTCTGCGATGTGAACGCGCGAGGCGATTTCCCCATCGCGCCCGTATGGCCCGCAAAAGAGATCGTCGAGATAGGCCGCAAGATCAGCCGCTCCGTTGGCCGGCGACTCGTGGCGGAGGACGCGCAGAAACATTTCCCCGACTGCGAGGGCGTCGTTCTGCTCAAATGGCCTCACCTCTGACACTATTGGAGACCCCGTCCTGCCCTTGAACTGTCCGGTCGGTGTCTGCTGAGCGAAAACCGGCCACGACTGTTTCATAAGACAATACGTTTAAGTTCCACTTACAATGGCTGTGGGGGTGGCCCTTACCCTAGCATTACAGTTGCGCTTTTGATTTGAGGTGGGATTGTCGAGCTGCGGCCTGATGTGCTCGTCGCCACAGCGACCATGCGATGACAGTTGCCGGGTGGATACGTCGTCGGGCGAGACGAGTGGCGATGCGGCGGATTTCCTGAACCGACCAGCGGATCAGCGGCGGGTTCCCGATCTTGTCCTTCGCGTCGTTTTTGGGGGCGGCGCGGCATTGGCATGATGGCGGATCGCGGCCATCATCGCGAAGGCGAGCATGACGAGCGAAACGTGCCGATACCAGCCATGCCAGGAACGGGTCTCGTTGTGGTCGAGGCCGAACTCGTCCCATGGCGACATGCCGTCGCTTTCCCGCGAACTGAACGGAAGCGGCGCAAAGGCAACAGTGAATTCCAATCCCTGATCGGATTTGATGGCACACCGCATCATAGTGAATTCCATGCCTAGGCAGAGGTGCGTAAGCGAGCAGGCGTTCACTGCGGGTTGGCTGAAAGCGCCAGCAAAATGGCGCTTTCGTGCGGTCGCCCTTCAGCAACCCGCCCTACACTGAGGCGAAGCATTGACGTGAGCATTCATCGTGTGGCTTCAAGTTCGTTCATTTGCGGCTCTGCTTCTCGGCACCTTCCTGATGATGGTTGGGACCGGGCTTGGCAATGTTCTGATACCGCTACGAGCGTCGGCGGAAGGCTGGTCGTCGACGACAATCGCCTGGATTGGAACGGCCTATGCGGTCGCCTTTACTACTGGCTGCCTTCTGACCCCGCTCTTCGTCAGACGCGTCGGTCACATCCGGGTCTTCGCCATCCTGCAGACGCTACTTGCCGCTTCGATGCTACTGCTGGCGCTGGTACCTCATCCCTTCGCCTGGGCCGCCTTCCGTGCCGTCGGTGGCTTGACTCTCGTCGGCGGTTACATGGTTGTCGAGAGCTGGCTGAATGAGCGTGTCGACAATTCCAACCGCGGCACAATCTTTGCAGCCTACATGATCGTATCGATGTCGGGTGTAGCCGCAGGCCAGTTCATATTGCCCCTCGGCGACATAATGAATGAGACCCTGTTCATGGTAGCAGCCATTGCTTTCGGAGCCGCGCTTATCCCCGTGGCTCTATCAGTTGCGCCGGCTCCGCAACCGCTCACCCAGGTCAGGATCGATGCACGAGCGCTGTTCAGAAGATCGCCGGTTGCCGTCGTCGGCTCGTTCCTCGCTGGCGTGATCTTTGGCAACTGGATCTATTTCGGCCCACTATATGGCAAAGCCATGGGGCTGTCGGCGACGGGCATTGCAGCGATGCTGACGGCGGCGATGGTCGG
The DNA here is from genome assembly GCF_015500055.1 of Mesorhizobium sp. NBSH29. Lineage (NCBI taxonomy): Bacteria > Pseudomonadati > Pseudomonadota > Alphaproteobacteria > Hyphomicrobiales > Phyllobacteriaceae > Mesorhizobium > Mesorhizobium sp. NBSH29. The sequence continues at coordinate 96,394 of NZ_CP045493.1, read as the reverse complement.
GGGAATGGTGTTCCAGGTGCCGTTTGGCAAATTGTCCGATCGCTTCGACCGACGGTATGTGATGGCTTTAGCGGGTGCCATAGGGGTGGCGATTTCGATCGCGATGATCGTCATAGCGCCAACCGAACCGACAAGCATAATTGCAGGCATGTTTGCGCTGGGCTCTGTCCTGTTCACCATCTATGCGCTCAATGTGGCGCATGCCAACGACCAGGCAGACGCGGACGAGTTCATACAGGTCTCGGGCGGGCTGCTGATCGTCTACGGGATTGGTAATATGGTGGGGCCCCAGCTCGGTGGCCGCCTGATGGACGTCATGGGTCCAAACGGCTTTTTCGTCGCGATGGGTGGAGTGTACGCCCTCTACGGGCTGTACGCGCTTTGGCGCTCGATACGAACGACAGCGATCCACCCTTCCTTGCGCCCCGATTTCCAGATCATTCCTGTGTTGTCCACCACGACACCTGAGACGTTGAATATGGATGCCCGAACGGCCGATGAGGACCAGAGCCGCCTAAGCCCGGCGCAGAAGACAAGAAGCCGTAGGCATAGCGCTACGCCGTCACCCGGAAATGGGAGGCGGCTATAACAGTCGATGAGATGACGACGACGAAACGCAGAGATGTTGCGACTGTTGTAAAGTTCCACTCTGCCCTCTATGCGACTTTCTAAGCACGGAACGTGCACGTCAGTTCGGCCGAGACGGGCGGACTAAAGAGGTGTCCGAAATTTGTAGCATTCTTCGGACAACTCCCCCTTGCCGTTGTCCGAAACTTGTCACATATTTCGGACATGACAACGGTCGAACACGACACCGATATTCGCTCGCGCGTGCTCGCACGCATCGGGTCCAAGCCCGAGGAGGTCTGGACCCCCGGCGACTTTGCCGATCTCGGCGCGCGCGCCGCCGTGGACAAGACCCTGCAGCGACTGGCTGCAGCTCAAGAGCTTCGCCGGATCGACCGCGGTCTCTACGACCAGCCGCGGACCAATACTCTGACCGGCCGCGCCACCGTGCCGGACTATCGCGCCGTGATCCGGGCCGTGACGCGCCGCGACAACGCGCGCACCGTCATCGATGGCATGACGGCCGCCAACGATCTTGGGCTCACGACGGCCGTCCCCGCGCGGATCGAGGTGCTGGTCGATGCGAGATTGAAGCCGATCAAACTCGGCAGCCAGGAAATCCACTTCAAGTATGCGGCCCCGAGCCGCCTTTATTGGGCGGATCGGCCGGGAATGCGGGTCGTGCAGGCGCTATATTGGATGCAGGATATGCTGACCCAGGACAGCGAGCGCAAGCGGATCGCGACCATATTGCGCCGCCTGCTTTCTGACCCCAAGCACGGCGAGGCGATCCGCGCGGATCTGCGCGCTGGTCTTTCCGCCGTGCCGATCTGGATGCAGGAGTTCCTGCGCCAACTCCTCGGCCCAACCGCTGGGCCGGAGGGCAAGCCATGACGACCGCGGCCTACCGTCAGATTATTGCCGCGTCGCCCCGTGACCGGCTCGATCTGTTTCTCGCCACGGCCAACCGTATTGGCGCCCCAGTCGGCAATGTCGAAAAGGACTTCTGGGTCTGCTGGACACTCAATGCGCTTTATCACGAACGGCCGGCAGGAGAGCCGCGGCTGCTCTTCAAGGGCGGCACGTCGCTCTCAAAGGGCTATGACCTCATCAAGCGCTTCTCCGAGGATATCGACGTCACGGTGTTCCGCGATGACCTCGAAGAGCCCGCGTCGGTCGAAGAGCTCGAAGCGCTGTCGAACAAGAAGCGCCGCGCCAAACTGAACGCGATCCGAGATGCCTGTCGGGCCTATATCACCGGCCCGCTCAATGCGTTCCTTGCCGCCCAGTTGGCAGACGTCACCGACGGGGTGGGTCGCGTGGAAATTGATGACGCCGATCCTGATGGGCAGACCCTGCTGCTTTGGTATCCCGAGGTGGAACCGCGTGATGGGGCCTATGTCCGACCGGCGATACGTCTCGAATCCGGCGCAAAATCGGCACTCGATCCCCACGGGCCGCTGACGATTGCGCCCTATGTGGCCGGAGACGCAGCTGGCGTTGACCTCGCCGTACCGGACGTCACCACGATCGAAGCGACGCGAACCTTCTGGGACAAGGTGGCGATCGCTCACGGACTGCGCCGCTGGTATGAGCGGCGCGGTGAATTGCGGCAGGCAGGGCAGCGGGTTTCACGCCACTACTACGACCTGCACTGTCTCATGCAATCGGAAACCGGCAAGGCTGCGCTCGCCAACCTCGATCTCGGCGCCGACTGCGTGCGTCATGCGCGCATGTTCTTCGATCGTCCCGACTATGATCTGGCCTCGGCGGTGCCGGGGAGCTTCGCCATTGAGCCGGTGCCCGGGATGATCGACGCGCTTTCGCGAGACTACGCCAACACGACCGCGATGATCTTCGGCGCCCCGCCCAACTTTGATGACATTCTCGCCTCGGCACAACAGATCGAGCATGACCTGAACAACCACGCTTAGGCGCCCGTGCTAGAGCGTTGTCGCTCCCTGCTGGCGGCAGTCTTTCTTGCCACGCGTAACTCGTCGATCGTGGGCTGCCTCCAGATCCCGTGTTCAATCTTCGACCCGGGACGCGAGGGCCAAGTTTTCACAAGTTCGGCGAGTGTAGCCGGGCGCCATTGTCCCCAAACGCTGTCGGATGAGATTGGGACATCGGCGTAAGAGGTGCCAATGATCTCTGGATCGACCGGCTCGCCATCGCACCCGACGAAAACGACCACGCCATATGTAGACGTCATAACCGGCCGGCCAAAGGGCGGCAGGTTCTCGGGATCAAGCGGATAGCGGCGGCGGCGGCGTTCGGTGGCGCGGGCACGCGCGGCTCGTTCTTTTTCCGACCCGCGACTAGCCTCTCGGCGCTTCTTGCGCTGTTCCGGCTCGTTGCGGATGGCTGCCTCCTCGATTCGGCTCCAGTGCCGGCGTAGAGCGTCATATGACCGGTACGGCACCGTCCACGCACGGCGGTCGCCATCCCAAGCGGCAAACGGCACCTCGCGCATCTCGTCAACGACAGTACGGGAATAGGGGGTCACCACTTCCAAATGATCATCTAGGCGCAGAAGGTACTTCGAGACGATGGGGTCAAAGGCAAAGGCGTCGCGCCCTTTGAGGTCGGCATGCGTTTCAGTCTGAGAACGCTCTCGTTGGAGCCATCGATCGAAACGCTGCGCGGCGATTTTGCCCGGGACGAACCACGCCTTCAGATCATCATTCCAGCGGGCGCGAGGAAAGGTCCGCCGAAACCGCTCGACCGTCATACGGTCATACGGAAATGCCGCAGTCGCGCCGGGACGATCGTTGCCGCTCGAAGTTTCCTTGCTATCGCTCATGCTTAATCAACGCGCTGCAGTCGGCAATTGCTTTGTTACGACGTTTGAACCATGTCCTCGGTTCGGACGAACCCTTGCTTCGGCACTCTCTGCGAGAATCCCGTGGGTCATGGCGACTCTGTCGGCATTTCTTTCGGATAATCGGGTGGCAGGGCGCCAAGCCAATGCTGACCTTGGGGCACACCTTGCTCGTCCATATTGAGCGCCTTGATGACGCTCGACCTAATCGTCCGACAGTATCGAAGAACGCTCTCGTCGGAGATGTCGGTGGTCTCTCGGACCACCACGTAGCGTGCCCGCACGTAGTCGTATTTGCCGTCAGCTTGCGGGACTGGGCCAAAATCTGGGCGGGCAGTTTCAGCCCCAGCGCTTTGGCGCGAACGACCATCCTCTCGAGGTCATGGCCCAAGGCCCGCAAGGCATCAACGGTTTCCCCGGCGGACCGCATGTAGGTTTTGAGGAAGAGCTCAGCCGCATGATAGCTCATCAATCGCACCGGCCCGGTGCCGATCTTCGGATCCCCAAAGGCGAGCTTGGCGGCAGACAGGTAGTCGTCCGCCAAGAGGAAAATGCCGTAGGGCGTGGCGCCGGCTGATTCAGGAATCATCGTCACACGCTTTCTGTTTGGTGCACCGGCCTTCAATCGCCCACCATACTCCGGCCTCGCTGGCAGCGCGAAAGGAACTGAACGGGCGAAACCTGCTGCTCGAGAGAGAGGCGATCCGCGGCAGCATTCGGGTTGTATTGTTGCGTTTCACGAGTTCTACAGTAGTCTGCAACTGACTGATTTTCATGGGGCTGCACTGGAATTCCAGGACGGTCGTCAGCGCAAGGCGGCAGTCGTGGGGGGATAGCGCATGCCGACCAACAACTGGATCCGGTTTCTTCGAAACTACGGACCCATTCCGACCAACGATAATATGTACGACGAGACCATTCAGCGCGCGTTGGCTCGCTTGAAGATGCCGCCTATCGAGCTGCCGGCTCAGCATCTGGCATGGTTGGTCGACAATTTCAGGTCATGTTGCTTGGCACTTAATAATGATAATGCTATGCAAACGATTTCAATATGTTGCGTGAGCACTTAATTTGCGAATGGGCAGGTAATTTGATAATGCACCTTGGGTTTTGTCACTTAATGTGAGAAAGCAGCTCGCGGTGTTTTTGCTCGCGGGCGTACCATGAACGATCCATTCCCTGACGAGATTGACGAGGCGCTTTGGGACGAAGCGTGCCGGCGGGCGGATGCGATCCGAGAATTCCTGAAAGGCCGGACCGGCAACGCGACGGCGGCACAGGTTGCCGAACTTGCTGCTGAGATGGAAGTCAGCCAAGCGACGGCGTACAGACTGATCAAACTGTTCCGCAGCGGCGGGACCGTGCTTTCGCTGGTAGGTCGCAAGCGCGGACGGCCGGAGGGCCATCGTGTTCTGGACGATCAACGAGAGCAAATCGTCCGGTCAACGATCACAGCTTACTACCTGAAGCGGACCCGGCCGACGGTATCGCAACTGGTGCGAGATGTGCAGACGAACTGCATCTCGGTCGGGGTGAAGCCGCCGCATCGCCGAACGATCGTGGCTCGCCTCCGGGACATCGACCTGCAAAAACGCGCCAAACGGCGTGGCGAACAGAAGATCGTGAAGGCGACCACCGCTGTTCCTGGAGCCCTTGGCGCTTCCCGCCCCCTGAAGATCGTCCAGATCGATCATACCAAGGCCGACGTCTTTGTGGTCGATGAGGAGAACCGGCAACCCGTTGGCCGGCCGTGGCTGACGTTGGCGATGGATGTGTGCAGCCGGATGGTCACCGGTTTCTACCTCACGATGGATGCACCGTCCCGGTTATCAACAAGCCTTTGCCTGTTGCACTCGGTTTTCGACAAGTCGGCATGGCTGCGGGAACGCGAGATTACGGAACCGTGGCCTGTCGCCGGCCTGCCGGACTTGCTGCACGTCGACAACGGCGCCGACTTCCGTAGCCGTGCATTCAAGAGAGGGTGCCAGGATGCCAGCGTTGCGATCGAATGGCGGCCACCGGGCGAGCCACGCTTCGGCGGTCATATCGAGCGGCTGATCGGAACGCAGATGGGAAAGCTGCATCTGCTGCCTGGGACGACATTCAGTAACGAACAGGAGCTTGGCGAGTATGACTCGAAGCGGCACGCGGCGCTGACACTGCGGGAGCTTGAGCATTATCTCGCCCTGGACATCGTGGGATCCTACCATCAGTCGATTCACAGCAGCCTCGGTCGCCCGCCGCTTGCAGTCTGGCGGGACCACGAAGGTAAGATCCCCCTTCGGCTGCCAAAGGATCGACTGCGCTTCTGGTTGACATTCCTGCCCGAAGAGGAGCGAACCCTGCGGCCGACGGGCATTCACCTGTTCGGCCTGCGTTATTGGTCGGCCGCTCTCAGCGCCGACGTCGGGCGTTCGGACCGGCGACTGCTTGTCAAATATGACCCCCGCGACATGGCGCGCGTCTTCGTGCGACGGCCGTCGGGGAATTTTGTGGAAGCCCGCTATGCCGATGTGACCCTGCCTTCGATAACACTGCACGAGGCGGTGACCGCCCGACGCACCCTGCTTGCGAAAGGCCGCCGTGAAGTCGATACCCGCACCATCGTCCGCACAGCAATCGCGCAGCGCGAGCTGATTGAAGCGGCGACCAGAAAGACAGCGGCCGCGCGGCGCGGGAAGGCTTCCTCGAAATCGAAGGTGGATGATCGGGGATGGGGCTCGCTCCGCGGCGTCGACTCCAGCAAACCTGTACCCTTTGTCGAGGATACAGATTGAGCTGGAGTAAATATGAACGATGATGTCTCTCACCTGACCGCAAACGCCGCTTCGCTGCTCGTAGAAATGGACGAGCGACGTATTCGGGCGATACGATCTCGCCGCTGGGTACTTTACCCGCGGGCCAAGCAAGCCCTCGACCGGCTCAATCGTCTGCTCGACCATCCGCGAGGCACACGGATGCCTTCGGTCGCGATCTATGGTGACAGCGGCATGGGCAAAACCATGATCATGAAGCGCTTCCGCGATGAGCACCCGCCGAGTTTCAACCCGCTGACAGGCACGCTGAAGACGCCAGTGCTCGCGATGGAAATGACCAGCCGACCTGGCGAGCGGCGCTTCTATGCCGAACTGCTCACCCTTCTCGGCGCGCCGCAACGACCGCGCGCCGACATCGCCCAGATGGAGCAGGCGGCGCTACGCATCATGGAAGCCATCGGCGTGCAGGTGCTGGTAATCGACGAAGTGCACAACATCCTCGCCGGAACTTATCGCGAGCAGCGGATCGTCCTGAACACGCTGCGCTTCCTGAGCAACCGCCTACAGATCTCGCTTGTCTGCTTCGGCGTCAACGACGCGCGCGAAGCGATCGGTGGCGACGTCCAGCTTGCACGCCGATTCGAGCAGTTCACCTTGAGCAGGTGGGCCGCGAACGAGCAGTTCGAGACGCTGGTGGCGTCGATCCTGCGCAATACGCCGCTGCGTCGACCCTCGGTGCTCACGCCGAAATCACTGCGGCGGATTCTACAGATCACCGAGGGGATCACCGCCAGCATCTTCCACATGATCAACGATCTCGCGGTTGACGCGATCGAAGGCGGCCGAGAGCATATTGCAGACGATGCTGTCGAAAACTGGGAGCCGGAGTTCGAGGCCGAGGCGGCATTCGCATGATAAACGAAACAGTTTTGCGCCGTCTACCGGTGGTTTTACCGCCCCATTGGGACGAGCTTCTGTCGTCCTGGATCAGTCGCCATGCCGCCTTCTACGCGATCCCACCACTCGTCATGCTTCGACATTGCTTGCCGGATGTTCCCTCGTTGCGAGCAGCCGATCTCCATTTGAGCAGCGATCAGGAAATCCGCCTCGCCAGCATGTTCGCCATCGAATCGGCCGTCTTGCGTCTAATGACCTTCATCAATGTGCCGAAGTCATCGCATCGGCTCATCGCCGCGAGGCCGGCTCAGACCTGTACACTTTGCAGCCCTGGTGGCCCGGAACCAGCACCAATCCTGCGAAGCCAGCTGCTGGGGTGGCGGATTACCTGCCCGCATTGCGGAGCATTGCTGCGAGAGCTCGGCGATGGGGAGCTCCCCTCCCCCTTCCGGCAATATCACCGTGCGGCTCTGCGTGGTGAAAAGCTGCTCGACGATGAAGCCGAACGCGGCATCCGAACCTGGACATCGCCAACCGAAATCGCACGGCTTCTCCTGATGCGGAGAGTGATCTGGCCTCTGCCGCGTGAGCATGAGCTTTGGCGCTACAGGGTGCTCGGCGCCATCATTCCCGATCTCGACGATGTCGTTGCCGCAGAACACGAGAACCTCCCGACCCCTGCAAAACCGATCCTGCCACTCTACATGCGGCCAGCTCTGCTTGCAGGCGTTGCTATCGCCGAGCGTGCCGGACCAGAGATGCTCCGGATGCTGCGTCGGCACATGATGGGCGACAACAAAGTCCGATTCACTGACGCCGCCGAGAGCATGATAGCTCGATCTAGCAGCTTGAGAGTCACTCCGCAGATGCAGCTAATTTGAGGATCTGATCGCGGAGATTCTCATAGTTAAATGCCCACTCTGGACAAAACCGCCGCATTTTTGCATTTAACTGCCAAGCGACACGTGACATAAATGATGGGGCGCAGACGTCCCGAAACGAACCCGTCCCCATCAACCCGCAAACCCCACATTCCTTCACGACGGATCACCGCCGGCGCCCGATCAACGTTGTGAAAACGCACCACCAGGACGACCAGATCGCCGGATCAGCCAGCCGAAAACCGGTCGCTATGCATCAAGCGGGCTAGATTGTGCTGCCCTCACAAGGGCTTGCAGCCTCACCTCTTCGGCCGGAATCCATAGTGGAGCATGACCAAGCGCAGATCGGCCAAAACATCGGCCAATTTCTCTCGCAAATTAACAATATGCGTTTATGATTATGCAGTTAGCAAAGACATAGATCGGCCACGCGATGGAAGAAACCGTACAACGCATCGAGCCCGCCCGGCTTGAAGAAACGTCCGAGATCCTCTCCGACGTGCTGGCGGAGCTTGTCGCGGCATCGGCCACGCTGGGCAGCCGCCTTCACCCGCGCACGGCCGCCAACCTTGCCGACCTCGTGCATATCATGAACACCTATTATAGCAACCTGATCGAAGGCCACGACACACGCCCGCGCGATATCGAGCGCGCGCTGGCGGGGCAGTTTGACCAGGACGAGGACCGGCGCAACCTCCAGCTCGAAGCCGCGGCGCATGTCCGGCTGCAAGCGGAGATCGACCGGCTGGCCGCAGGCGGCACGCTGCCTGAGCCCGCGTCCTGCGATTTCCTCCGGTGGCTGCATGCGGAGTTTTACCGCGATGCCGAGGAGCCGATGCTGCGCATCAAAGGCGCCGGTCGCGAATTCCTGATGGTGCCGGGGGAATGGCGTTCGCAGCCCGAGCACGACGTCGCGGTTGGCCGGCACGAGCCACCCTCCAGCACGCGCGTGGATGCGTTCATGCAGTATTTCGAGACGCGCTACCGCATTGCGAAGCTCGGCAAAGCAGGCCGCGTTCTCGCCATCCCCGCGGCGCATCACCGCTTCAACTTCATCCACCCGTTCCCGGACGGCAACGGCCGCGTCAGTCGCCTGATGAGCCATGCCATGGCGCATGAAGCCGGCATCGCCGCGCATGGCCTGTGGTCGATTTCGCGCGGCCTGGCGCGTGGCCTGAAAAGCCGCACGGACTACAAGAGCATGATGGACCATGCCGACATGCCGCGTCAGGGCGACCGCGACGGGCGCGGCACCCTCTCGCTGCGCGCGTTGGACGACTTTACGCTGTGGTTCCTGCGCGTCTGCCTCGACCAGGTGACGTTCATGTCCGGCCTGTTCGATCTCGGCACGCTGGCCAAGCGGCTGCGCGGCTACGCCGCGCAAAGCGAGCTGAAGCCGGAGGCGGGCCGTCTTCTGGAAGAAGCGTTGATGCGCGGCGAATTCGAGCGCGGCGAGATCGCGCGCATCACCGGCCTGCCGGAGCGAACGGCAAGGAGGGTGTTCAACGAGGTGATCGCGCTCGGCCTGCTGGCTTCGGACACCCCCAAGGGGCCCGTATCGCTGCGCTTTCCCGCCGACGCGCTCGATACGTTGTTCCCGAAGCTCTTTCCGGAAACCTGACCGCGCCGCTCAGCTGCCGAACAGGCGCACCAGTTTCGCGGGTTTCGCGACCCAGCTCGATCTGACGCCCGCGAATCCCGATCTCTTTGCGGTTCCGGATGCATCCTCCATCATCCAATTGCCTTGGAAGAAGGAAGTGGCCTGGGTCGCTGCCGACGGCGACATCAGTGCGAGCTTATCGCAAGAGAGGCGACATATTCATTATGAAATATCCGCACCTAACGCGGATTTACGGAAACAATTTTTCACACTCGGAATTAATCATGTTGAAAAGTCCGCATCTAGAGAGAATAATAGAACATGATTCATGATCGGCGTTCCGCCTTATCCAGCTATATGTCCAGCCTGCTTTCCGCAGGACGGGTGATCTTCAGCGGCGGCGAAGCCGAGGCGGCCTTGGGCGTGGGACGCGGGGCGCTGCTTGACGCTGCCGAGCGTCTGCAGCGTCGGCATCACCTTCTCAATCCCCGCCAAGATTTCTACGTCATCGTCCCCCCGCAGTTCGCCTCATGGGGCTCGCCGCCGCCGAACTGGTACATCGATGCCCTGATGCGCCATGAGGGCCAAGCTTACTATGTCGGCCTGCTCAAGGCGGCTGAGTTGCACGGGGCGACCCATCAGGCGGTCATGGAGTTTCAGGTTGTCAGCGGCAAGCGCTTGCCGAAAATCCGCGCCGGACGCAACCTTGTCGTCTTCTACTACCGCAAGGACATGGCGGCGGTCGCGGGCGGCATCGAGGAGAGGAAGACTGACACCGGTACAATGAGGCTGTCCGGGCCCGCTCTGACGGCGCTCGATCTGCTGCGTTATCCGCGTGCTGCTGGCGGCCTTGATAACATTGCCACTGTCCTCACCGATCTTGGGGAGAAGATCGACGGCGAGCAGCTGGCCGCGCTCTCGACCGCCGCCGAGCGTCCCGTCGTCCAGCGGCTCGGATATCTTCTAGACAGGCTGGGTCATGGCATGCGCGCCGCGCCCATGCACACGGCGCTCGCGGCTCGCTGTCCGCTTTCCTGGACGGAGCTGGACCGCACGGAGATACGCGATCACGACTTCACACCCCCGGAGCAGGAACGCGATCCGCGCTGGCAGGTGATTGTGCGCCGCATGCCCGAGGTGGATGAATGATCCCGGCGCAGAATATCGTCGCCTGGGGCACCGTTGTCCCCTGGGCTGACCCGCGCCAGGTCGAGCAGGATTTGATCATTAGCCGGGCGATCGTCGCCCTTTTCGAGGACCCGTTCCTGCGGACGGCGGTGCGCTTTCGCGGTGGCACCGCGCTCAACAAGCTGCATTTTCCAACGCCCTTGCGGTACTCGGAAGACATCGATCTCGTGCGCACAACGGCTGGTCCGATCGGGCCGGTTCTAGACGCGCTGCGCGCGGCCCTGCAACCGTGGCTCGGTCAAGCGCAGTACGACCCCAGCATCGTCGCGCCGAAGCTGCGCTTTCGGGTCGAAGCAGAGGACGGCAGCGGCGTGCCGATCCGGCTCAAGGTGGAAACCAATATCAGCGAGATCGAGGCGTTTGATTCACCCTTGGACCTGCCTTTTGCCGTCGATAATCCATGGTTCGTGGGCCACACGATGGTGCCGACCTTTTCGCGCGAGGAAATGCTCGCCACCAAGTTGCGGGCGCTCCTGCAGCGCGATAAGGGACGTGACCTATACGACCTCGCCCATGCACTTCAGACATTCGACGGCTCGACTCCGCGAAAGTCGTCGACTTGCTTGGGCGTTATGTCGGGCTGTCGGGCAATGCGATCACGCGGGCGATCGGGCAGGAGCGTGTTGGCCAAGCTCGCGCGACCGCGCTTCCTGACCGATATGAAGCCTCTATTGCCGGCCGCGCAGGCTGAACTGATTTCAGACGAGTCGACGCTACTTGCATTCAGACGCGTCTTTGAGACGTTCATCGAGCAGCTGCCCGGTGACCCGTGGGTCCGCGCCGACGAGATGAAAGACCGCTTCAAACTGTTGTAGTCCCCCGCTGGCGGATTGACGATTTTTCACGACGACTCTGGAGACCGTCTGATGCCGACACATCCATCAAGCCGAAGGCCAACGGGAAGGTCTAGCCCTATTTCATGGAACACCGTTTCACTCGCAAAGAACTGTATGACCAAGTTTGGTCCAAGCCTATTTCTCACCTCGTTTCAGAACTGGGTACGACGCCTGGGATCCTAGGTGCTCTGCCGCGTCGCGCAGATATCCCGACACCGCCTTCCGGCTATTGGATGCGAAAAGAGTTTGGGAAGCCTGTTGCGCAAATGGCCTTACCGCCAGCACCGGCAGGATGCGCGGAGCCCCTGCTTCTGGATACCGAGGCGCGTGGTGTAGGGCGCCGGCCTAAAGTAATTGCGGCGCCAAGGTTGGACTCGATACCCGAGCCTAATGTCCCGGTGATGCTCTCTGAAACACCTACGGTGGCATTGAAACCGCCTCCGACACGGCCGACGATGATGACGCGTGAGGAGCTGTACAGCGCAGTTTGGGCCACCCCGATGGCGCGACTTGCCGAACAGTACGGCATCAGCGGCAATGGCCTCGCCAAGATTTGCCATCGGGAGGACATTCCGTATCCGCCGCGCGGCTACTGGGCGAAGCATGCGGTGGGCAAGGCGCCGAAAGCGTCTCCTATGTCGAAATCCGATCGCTCGCGCTCGATCACCATCCGTCCGACACCGTTACCGCCGCCCCCAATCGAATTGCCCCAAGAGGTCAAGCAGCAGGTCGACAAGGCACGCGCCAACGAGTCAAGCATCCTTGTCCAAGAGCGTCTTCTCAGGCCGCATGCGGTCGTCGCATCCTGGCTCGCCGAGCATGAAGAGAAGAAGCGGCAAGCGCGCCGGGAGCGAGATCCATGGACTCGCAAACTGTACGATCCTGGTGAATTCACGCAAGCGGAGCATCGGAAGCACCGCATTCTCGACGCTCTGTTCAAGGCGATCGAGCGTCAGGGCGGCAAAATCAAGCAGGGAGAGCGGCGCGAACTGTTCGCGGAAATCTCGGGTGAGAAGGTCGAATTTCAGGTCCGCGAAAAGCAGAAGCAGGAGCGACGGCCGCTGACAGCGGATGAGAAGCGATGGCGTTCGCACGACGACAAGGGTTGGAAGCAAGAGTTGGTCCCGACCGGCCGTCTCGTCTTCGAGATCAAGACGTGGCAATGGCCAAACGGCCTGCCGCGCCAATGGCTGGAGACCGACAAACAGGCAATGGAGGCTATGTTGCCTGACATCCTCGCTACCTTTGTAGCAGCAGGACCGTTGCTGGTTCAGCTGCGAAAAGAGCGGGAGGCCGCCGAGCGCGAACGTCAACTGGCGGAGCAGCGCCGATACGAAGAGCAGCGCAGACGCAAACGCGACGCCAACCGTTGGCGAGGCTTCAAGGAGATGGCGCAGGACTGGCACGAGCTTGCAGCTGTCCGCGATTTCGTCGCGGCGCTGCGCTCGATGGATGTTGACCCTTCCGACGAAATCGACGGGCGGAGTCTCGGAGAATGGATCGCGTGGGCCGAGGATTGGCTCACGCGCGCTGATCCCACGAGCGGGGGCGTTGACGGCATCTTTCGCCGGGTGGCAGAGATTACCGACTGGACCTATCGGGACTCATGAGAACCCGCGTGCCGACCGGCTGAGGATCGAAATATTGCTCGACAAACAGTTTTCAGTTTGTCCGGGCAAATTCTCAAGCCGCAGAAGGAAGTCAGCTTTTCGTTCATGACTTCTCCGGCCGCCTCGTGCAGGAAGCGTGTCAGCGCCGACCTGTGGGAGACGCGGTCGAGTGCATAGAGGCTGCGACAACTCTCAAGCAGCAACTCCCACGATGTCTACGCCTCGTGGTCGTGCGCAAAGGCTTGGAATCGGCCAAGGTCAACGATTTCGCTGAACTTCGCATAGCTCATCTGACCTGTGAGCGCCTCTGCCCGCCCCGTGTCGGAAAGATGCGCTAGCGCTTGTTCGATCGCGGTGCATGCGGCAAACAGGGTGGTCACCGCGTAGAACACGACGGAGAACCCCATTTGGGTCAGTTCCAAGCGTGTCAGCGCGGCTGCGTCGGTGCCGTCCACGAGCGAGACGACCTTCGGTCCCGCCAACCCGCGGGCTATACCCTCGACCTCGGCCCGGGTGCGAACGCCATCGACGAAGGCGAGATCGGCACCCTGGTCGAGGTAGCTTTTCGCCCGGCCCAGCGCGGCTGCCAGTCCCTCGGGCTGGAGCGCATCGGTGCGGCCCATGATGACGAGGTCCGAGCCGAAAGCCTGACGCGCCGCTACGGCGGCGGCGATGCGCATTTCGGCCTCGGGTCGGGACACGAGCCGCAGCCCGGCCATCTGCCCGCACCGCTTCGGGCTTTCCTGGTCCTCGATATGGAACGCCGCGACCCCGGCCTGGGTGTATTCGGCGACTGTCCGCCGCACGTTCAACGGCCCACCATAGCCGGTATCGGCGTCCGCGATCACCGGGGTCCGAACGGCGCACACCATCGCGCGCGCATGGTCGGCCATCTCGGTCTGAGTCAGCAGACCAAGATCCGGCTGACCCAAGCGTGCCGCGGTGGCTCCGAGCCCGGTCATGTAGACGGCCGGGAAACCTGCCCGTTCCACGAGACGTGCCGTCAGCACGTCTGGCGCGCCAGGCGCCGCGACGATGTCTCCCGTCGCGAGGAGGGCCCTCAAGCGGGCCGCGCCCGACATCAGCGGCGTCATGGGTTCGGTGTTCAAGTTGCGATTCTCCTTGCCGGGTCATGCGTCGGGCCAAGATGCCCTTCGGCCAATGCGCGCTGATAGACATCGGCGGTGCGTTGCACATGGATGGTCAGCGCCGCGTCGAAGGCGGCAAAATCTTCTCGGACCAGCAGATCCAGCATTTTGCCGTGCTCGTCCATAGATTCGGCCCGCCGCGCCTCGTAGGGAGCTGTGATGTTGGCGCGCAACGCGGCGATGCGGCCGTCTACCAGCGAATAGGAATCGCGCAGGTAGGAATTGCTGCAATGATCGAAGGCAGCCTGATGGAAGGCGGTGTCCAACCGGCCATATTCGACGGCATTGTTTCTCGCCAGGGCCTCCGTCATCAGGGTGACCACCGCGTCCAGCCTGGCCAAATATCCTTCCCTGTCACGGCGCATCGCAGCGCGTGCGCCTTGCGCCTCGAGCATCTGGCGATAGTCGCAGATCGCTGCCAGATCATCGAGCGACGTCTCGAACACGAAAGATCCCCGCTTGGGTCGCACCGTGACGAGCCCCTCGCGCGAGAGGATCGCCATGGCATCACGGATCGGCGTTCGGGAAATGCCCATCTGCGCAACGAGCCTGTCCTCGGAGATGTTCTCGCCGAGTTTGAAGGCGCCGGTCACGATCGCTTCCCTGATCTGGCTGGCGGCGATTTCGGCCAGGGACCGTGGCGGCGTGATCCTGCTGACCATCATGTACTCATCTCCTTGGGCCTGTCGCGCCGTCCCCGCCACCATAGCCAGGCCGGCACGGTCCAGACAACGGCCACCAGAACCGCGAGGCCCGCGGCGATCGGCCGTTCGACGAAGCCAAGGAAAGCCCCGTCGGATTTGATCAGCGAGGTGATCAGGTTCCGCTCGACCAGCAAACCCATGACGATCCCCAGGATCGTTGGGGCGACTGGAAAGCCGTTCTCCTCCATCAGGTATGCCAGAAGGCCGAGCACAACCATGATCACAATGCCCGAAGCGCTGGCATTGATCGCATAGGACCCGACGATGCAAAACGCCAGGATCAGCGGCGCGAGCGCCATCTTGGGTACGCGCAGCACTTGTGAAGCGAGGGCGATGGCCAGCAGCCCGAGCGGGACGATCATCAGATTTGCGATGAGAAAGACGAGGAAGATCGCCGTGATCGTGTCCGCATTGGTGAGGAAAACCATGGGACCCGGATTCAGGCCCTTGATGTAGAGCACGCCGATCACGATCGCCGTGATGCTGTCGCCTGGAATTCCAAAGACCAGCGCAGGCACATAGGCGCCGGACAGAGCGGAATTGTTCGCCGCGCAAGCGTCAACCAGACCTTCCTCGCTGCCTGAGCCATAGGTCTGCGGGGACTTCGAGAATCGCTTCGATACGGCATAGGATATCCATGCGGCGATGTCGGAGCCGGCGCCCGGCAGGATGCCGATAATGGTCCCGATGGTCGAACTGCGCGCCAGATTCAGCTTGCGCCGCCACAGCACGCCGCCCAGGCCGCGAAAGAGCGCGAACGGATTGCCGATCGGCGCCGCGGGCGGCAGTGTGTCCCGGTGGACGAAGGTGCGGATCAATTCCGGGATTGCGAACATGCCGATCAGGGCGGGTACGAAGGCGACCCCATCCAGCAGCGATGTCAGGCCGAAGGTGAAGCGCGGCAGCCCCGAAGTCGTGTCCATGCCCACGCTGGCAATCATCAGTCCAAGCCCCAGCGCGATCAGGCTCTTGAGGAGCGAGGACGAGCCCAGCATCACTGCCGCCGACAGGCCGAGAAGCGCCAGCCAGAAATATTCGAACGAGGTGAAGTTCAAGGAGACCAGCGCGAGTTGCGGCGCTGCGAACATCAGCACCAGCGACCCGAACACACCTCCGATGGCCGAGGCCGTGACGGAGATGCCGAGCGCTCGCCCAACCTTGCCGGCCCGGGTCAATGCGTTGAGGTCATCGACATAGGCCGCCGAGGCGGCAGTGCCCGGAATTCGAATCAGTGCAGCTGGAATGTCAGAGGCAAAGATCGCCATGGCAGCCGTGGTCACGATGGCCGCGATGGCCGGAACCGGGTCCATGAAGAAGGTCAGCGGCACCAGCATCGCGGTCGCCATGGTTGCCGAAAGCCCTGGCACCGCGCCCACAAACAGACCGAACACGGCGCAGGACAGCATGACGAACAGCAAGTCCCAGGTCAGTACGAGGGCAAGGGCCGCGTCGAGGTTCTGGAAAACCATCAGAGGATCCCCTTCAACAGCCCGGCCGGCAAAGGAACGTAGAGCAAGCGGGTCATCAGCAGGTGCAGCGCGAGCACGAAGGTCGCCGAGACGACCATCCAGGCTGGGTTGCGGTAGCCGCACAGCAGGAACAGCGCGGACACAAGGCAGAAACCGCCCAAGGGAAAGCCCACCTTTTCAAAGGTCAGAGCGAAGATGACAATTCCTGCTGTTGCCAACAGTGCCGCCGCGAAGCGGTCGGGATGCCGCCATCCGTCCTCGAGCGCGACCCAGGTGTTCGTGCGCGAACGCAGACCAGTGACGGCCAGGGCAACACCGCCCAGCATGAACAGGCTGCCCAGCACGCTCGGAAATGTTCCCGGCCCGATGCTCTGCCCCGACAGGCGGGGGAAGCCGAGCGACGTGGTCAGCACCCACAAACCGAAGGCGAACAGGAGCCCGCCGATCAGGCTGTCATGAAGCTTCATGGCGGTTCGATCCTCCTTCGAACGAGCCGGAGCATGGTGAGATATCCCCTCCATGCCCCTGATTGTTTGCCGGGCCCTATTTCTTGGCCAGGCCAACGGCCTTCAAGCTTTGCGCCAGCGCCGCGTCGGAGGTTGCCATGAAAGTTTCGAAATCGGGGCCGGCCGTCCACTGGGTGGCGTAACCTCGCTCCTTCATGAACGCCAAATAGTCAGGGTGATTCACCACCTTGGTCATCGCGTCGCCAAGCTTGGCTGCGACGTCGGCGGGAATGCCGGCCGGCGCCACAATGCCGCGCCACGAGCCGAGCACAAAATCATGACCCGTCGCCTCGGTGAAGGTCGGCAGATCAGGTGCGGCATCCAACCGGGCCTTTCCAAAGACGGCGAGCGGCTTGATCAGCCCAGCCGACATCAGCGCCGCGGCCTCCGGCAGCGAAGCGGTGGCAATCTGCACGCCGCCAGCAGCCAGATCCTGCAACCCCGGCGCTGCCCCTTCGGACGGAACCCACGCAACTCGTTCCACAGGCAGGCCTGCCGCGAGCAGCATTCCGGCGAGCGCCAGGTGATTCACGCCACCTTGCGCGGATCCAGATGCCTTGAACTCCCTGTCAGGAGCCGCCGACAGCGCCGCGAGTAACGCCTTCATGTCTCCATATGCCGCATCCGCTCGCACGAAGATTGCGGCCGGATCCGAATTGTAGAGCCCGATCGGCGTATAGGCCTTGTAGGTCAGTTCAGTCAGGCCCAGCGTATGCATGGACCCAATCTCCAGCGTCGCCACTCCGATCGTCTGGCCGTCCGGAGCAGCCTCTGCGATGGCCGAGTGCCCGATAACTCCGGATCCGCCTGTCCGGTTCACGACCGGAACGGGGGCGCCCAGTTCCTTTTCCAGCAAGCCGCCGATGATGCGCGCGGTCGCATCGGTTCCGCCCCCCGCGCTCCACGGCACGATCAGCGTGACCGGACCGTTCGGCCAGTCCTGCGCCGTGGCTGACAGGGTTGCGCCCAACATCGTCGCGGCGGCGAGCGACAGGATCATCCGTCGGTTCAGTTTCATGTCTTCCTCCCTTGGTTAGGCCCGCGCGGCACATGCCGTGCAGGTTTAGTCGAAGATTTTCGTCGGGTTGAGAATCCCGTGCGGATCGAGACAGCGCTTGAGCCGACGCATCAGGTCGACCTGCGCTTCATCGCGGGTGTGATTGAGGTAGGGCTTCTTTAGCAGTCCGATCCCGTGCTCGGCCGAAACGGTTCCGCCGAGGTCGCGGACGATGCCGTAGACGATCTCGCTGACAGTGGGCAGCGGTTGCGGAGCTGCGCCCGGCACCCAGGCAACGATGTGGATGTTGCCGTCGCCGACATGTCCGTAATGCACCGAATGACATCCCAATCGGTCGAGCAGCGCCGGCTTCGAGCGGGTCACGAACTCTTCGATCCGCCGGATCGGCAGGCCTATGTCGAAGGAGATGTGCGGGCCGATCACCTGGGGATTGGCGAACTCGGCCGCCGCATCGCGCGTGCCCCAGAAATCGGACAGGTCCGACAGGCTGCGGGCTACCGCGCCATCCTCGATGGCTCCTACCTCGAACTGCTGCTGAAGCCACGCGTCGAAGCGCGCTCCGTCAAGGTCCTCATCGAGTCCCTGCATTTCGATCAGCACAACGTGAGTGCCATCACCAATGGCGACGGGGGCCTTGCCACCGGGGACGCGGACGGTCGCCTGATGCCAATAGTCGGCCCACATGACCTCGAATGCCGACAGGAACGGTCCGAGATTGCGGCGCGCGGTGGCAAGCAGGTCCACCACCTTGTCGTAGCCGGTGACCACGCACAGCGCCGCCGCGACGCAGCCGGGCTTCGGGTGCAGCCGCAGCACGGCGCGGGTGATGACGCCGAGCGTACCCTCGGAACCGAGAAACAACTGCTTGAGATCGTATCCGGCATTGTTCTTGATCATCCGGTTCAGCATCGGCAGCACGGTGCCATCCGGCAGAACCACCTCAAGCCCCAGGACCAGGTCGCGCGCCATGCCGTAGCGGATCACGCGGTTGCCGCCCGCATTGGTGGACAGGTTGCCCCCAACGAGACACGAGCCGCGTGCGCCCAGATCCAGGGCAAAGAACAGTCCGGCCTCATCGGCCGCTTTCTGCACGACCTCAAGTGGCGTTCCGGCCAGGACTGTCATCGTCATGCCATCCGGGTCGATCTGCTCGATCCCGACCATGCGTTCCAGCGATAACGCGATTCCGCCATCGAGCGGCAATGCTCCACCACAAAGCCCGGTCAGACCGCCCTGAGGCGTCACGGCCAATCCGGCGTCGTGACAGGCTCGGAGGATTGCTGCGACCTCTTGCGTTGATGAAGGACGAAAGACGGCGGCCGGCCGGGTTGCGGGCATGAAGCTCCAGTCCTGGCGGTTCCGATCGGGTACGTCGGCGCCGGTGAGCGCAACGCCCGGACCCAGATTGGATGCCAGCGCCTCAACTGCGCTGCCCCTGAACTCCGCCCTCATGCTACTCCCTCTAGATATGTTATACGTTACGTATAACATATCTTTGCATCATGCAAGCTGGGAAACTGATATTCCTCCCCTTGGCATCCCGGTGGATCGTCATCGCCCTGTAGAGGACCACCTTGCTCACGGCTCCGGGATACATCCCCATAGCGCCAAGCCTTAGGCGATGTGGACAAAGTGGATTCCCAAATCGGCTGATCACTGATTCAAGGCTGTTCTTTGCGGAGAACAGCCTTGGTTCGTGGATTGATGTCGGATGCGGAATGGGCCTTCTTCGAACCGTTCGTAGTCGAGAAGGGGCCGAGGCGGGGTCGTCGGCCTCGTGATCACCGGCGGGTGCTGGACGGGGTGTTCTGGATCGCCCGGACGGGGACGGCCTGGCGGGATCTTCACAGCCACTTCGGAACATGGAACTCGGTTTACCGCCAGTTCCGGCGCTGGACGCTGGCGGGGGTCTGGGACGTGATGCTGGAGGGGATGAACGACACCGGCACGGGCAACGACAGCCTTCAGATCTGAACGGCGACGCCGGGCAGGAGATATTCGACGCCCGCGACCTGCGGCGCATACGCGTCCTCATGAAGGAGCAGCAGCGCAAGAACGAATGGCTGCAGGACAAACTGCCATGTCCCGAATGCCATGGCGAAGGCCTGGAGGCGATCGCCAATCCCGATGATGCCCCGATCGTCAAAAACGGGCGTGGATATCTGATGTCGCCATGCCTCCACTGTCATGGCATGCGCTAAGTGTCGATCGCGCAGTCAGCTTCGAGCAATATGCATTAGGCACGCCTCAGGAGGCAGCCAAGCGAATGGCTCATGCAGCCATCGTCTCGACACCGGCAAGGTCTGCGACATCGGCGGAGAGCGACGCTTCAATCTCGGAAAGGTGCATACGCTTCGCGGCGAGTTCGTTCGAGAACGAAAACTCCCCGCCCTCACGCGAGCGATAGGACGCCAGCCGCCGCTGAGCATCGGCAAGACGTTGACGAAATCGCTCCTGCTCGTCTTCGAAGCCGGACAGAGCATGTTCGAGACGCGAGATAGCGCCGAGCGGCGTGGTGGTCACCGACAGGTCGATCTCATAGTCGGCGCCGGTTCTCATCAGCATGGTGCTGTAGCGATAGCCGTCCTTGCCAAACCGCTCGCCGGAATAGTCGAGGTGGAATCCACCGAGCGAGGCGATGGTGGTATCCCCTTCCTGTTGAAGTTGCACCAGGGTGAGGATTTCCTTCATGAGCGCGCGACCGGCGCGTTTCCGTTCGACAAAGGTCCCGTCGCCGACCTGCATGTGGAAGGCATCGCCCGTAGTCGGAATAAGCCTTTCGATATCCAGCCCGATCTCGCCGATGCGGCCGGTGGCATATTCGATATCGCGCTCGGCATCGCGGATCTGGCGACGGATGGCGAACTGGTCGTCCTGATGTGCCGCGCGCAGCCGCTCGAGCCGCGCGATGTCGGCTTCGAGGCCGGCCTTCTGCATCAGGCGGGGATCCCCGCTGGCAATGGCCTTCGCGATGGCGAACTGGTTTGCCTGTCCTTCGCCCATATCCTCCAAGCGGCGAATAGAAGTATCGCCGGAAAGTGCAGCCGCGATGAACCGTGCCTTGCGTTCGTTGTTCTGCCACATCTGGGTGTCCATCGAGCCTTCCGTGGCATAGGCGTAGATGTCGATGACATCGTGCTGGTTGCCCTGGCGGAGGATGCGGCCCTCGCGCTGCTCGATCTGTGAGGGCAGCCAGGGCACGTCGAGATGGTGGAGGGCTTTCAGGCGGAGCTGGGCATTGACTCCGGTGCCCATCGTGTCGGACGAACCGATCAGGAAGCGCACCTTGCCGGCGCGCACATCGCCGAACAGGCGCTGCTTGGCATCGGACTTCTTGAAGTCCTGCATGAAGGCGATTTCCGATGCTGGCACACCGATGCGGACCAGCTCGTCACGGATCCAGCGATAGGCCGAGAAGCCACGGCTCTTCTCGACGTTGATCGTGCCGAGATCGGAAAAGATCATCTGCGCCGCGCCCGGCTGATCAAACGGCTTGCCGTCGGAGCGGACATAGGTGCCGCTCGCCGTCTCACGCCAGATGCGCCAGGCATTGGTCACGACGTCATTGAGCTTGTTGTCGGGCTCATTGGCATTGTCGCAATCGACAAGCCGAAGATCGATGGCCGCATGACGGCCGTCGGTGATGACGGAAAGGAGAATATCGTCCCCGGGCTGTGACGGTGTTCGTGCGCCAGCGTCTCGGCAAGCGAGCGCATGGCGCCACCGTCCTCGGCGCGTTCGATGACCAGCACGGCAATCTCGTCCAGCCCTGCGGCGATCGCCTGTTTGACGCGCCTATGGCCTGCATCGATCACATAGCCGTTACCACCGTCGGATTCTGCCGCAACGACGGGCGGCTGCACAATGCCGACGGCACGGATCGTCGCCAACAGCAGCGCGTCGGCCTGCGGGCTGGACTTGGAGCGTCGCGCCTTGTCGGGGTTTTCCTTCAGCGCACGCGGATCGACAAATTTCAGTTCCATGGAAATGCTCCTTCACGGGGGTTCCGGACACCGCCAAGCGCAGCATCCTTCCTCGTCTTCTTCCCGAAGACCTCCCCCGGCCCGCCGAGCGGACGGGCCGGTGCAACTGCGGCCGAGCATCCCTGCCGGGCCGATCAAGCGGGGCTCACAGCCCTGCGAAGAGCGAACGGCCGGGATTGCGAGCGGCGCGGTTGAGCGATAGCGTCAGCGGTCCGCCCGGTCTGCGAGCGGATTATTTCCTTTTCTTCCCCCCTCTCCCCCTCTCCCCACTTGAAGTTCTTGTATATGACGGCAATATACATTGATGATCGATTGGAAACGGATCGCCGGCTTCGACTGGGACGCGGGCAACGCGCGCAAGAGCGTGGAAAAGCACGATGTCAGCCAGGCGGAAGCAGAGCAGGCATTTTTCAACGAGCCGCTGCTGACGGTCTCTGACGCAAAGCATAGCGCCAGCGAGCCGCGTATCCACGCTCTCGGACGGACCGACGACGGAAGGCTGCTGCATATCACCTTCACGCTTCGGGAAAGTGAGACAAAACTGCGGGTGATTTCGGCCCGCGACATGAGCCGCAAGGAGCGGAGCTATTATGAACAGGACACGTAACACCGTGCCGCATTTCGCAACGGAGACCGAGGAGCGGGCTTTCTGGGAAAGCCAGGACTCGACCGACCATGTCGACTGGAGCAAGGCCGAAAAGGTGCGGCTGCCCAATCTGAAGCCGTCTTCCACCTCGATATCGCTGCGGCTTCCCAATTCGCTTCTGGAGAGGATCAAGGTCGCCGCGGGAAAGCGCGACGTTCCCTATCAGTCGCTCATCAAGATCTGGCTGGCCGAAAAGATCGATACTTCCGGCACGCAGCGCTGATCCGCTCCACACAAAAATGGCCGGCGCCGCCGCATGACGAGGCCGGCCATGACGTGGCATCAGGCGGCGATAGAATCCCGGATGTCATCGATTTCCATCGCCAGAGCTTCATCGATTTCGGCAAGCTGCCGGCACTTGTCGGCCAATTCTTCCGAGAAGGAGAATTCCCCACCCTGCCGCGAGCGATAGGATGCGAGGCGACGTTCGGCATCGGCGAGCCGCCTGCGATACCGCTCCTGCTCATCGTCAAAGCCGGACAACGCATGCTCGAGGCGGGCGACTGCGCCGAGCGGGGTCGTCGTCACCGGCAACTCGATCTCGTAGTCGGCACCGGTGCGCATCAGCATGGTGATATAGCGGTATCCGTCCTTGCCGAACCGCTCGCCACAATATTCGAGGTTGAACCCGCCGAGCGAGGCGATCACGGCGTCGCCCTCCTGCTGGGGCTGGATGAGGGTCAGGATTTCCTTCATCAACGCGCGGCCGGCGAGCTTGCGCTCGTTGATGGCCTCGTCACCGACGACCAGACGGAAGGTAGCGCCGGTTGTCGAAACCAACTTGTCGATATCTTGCTCGATCTCGCCAATGCGGCGCGTCGCGTATTCGATATCGCGCTCGGCATCACGGATCTGGCGACGAATGGCGTGCTGGTCATCCATATGCGCGGAGCGCAATCGCTCGAGACGGGCGACATCGGCTTCGAGCCCCGCCTTTTGCATCAGGCGCGGATCGCCCGAGGCAATGGCCTTGGCCATGGCGAACTGGCTCGCCTGCCCTTCTCCCATATCCTCCAGGCGGCGGATTGAGGTATCGCCCGAAAGGGCCGCCGTAATGAACCGGGCCTTGCGCTCGTTGTTCTGCCACATCTGCGCGTCCATCGAGCCTTCAGTGGCATAGGCGAAGATGTCGATGACCTCATGCTGATTGCCCTGTCGCATGATGCGGCCTTCCCGCTGCTCGATCTGGGAGGGCAGCCACGGCACATCGAGGTGGTGGAGCGCCTTCAGACGCAGCTGGGCATTGACGCCGGTGCCCATGGTCTCCGAGCTGCCGATCAGGAAACGGACCTTGCCGGCGCGCACATCACCAAACAGACGCTGCTTGGCGTCCGACTTCTTGAAATCCTGCATGAAGGCGATTTCCGACGCTGGAACGCCCATGCGGACAAGCTCGTCACGGATCCAGCGGTAGGCGGAAAATCCCCTCGTCTTCTCGGCGTTGATGGTGCCTAGATCCGAGAAGATCATCTGAGCGGCACCCGGAAGCTCGAACGGCTTTCCGTCGGTTCGTACATAGGTGGCGTCCGCCGTCTCCCGCCAGATGCGGAAGGCATTCGAGATGAGGTCGTTGAGCTTGTTGTCGGGCTCATTGTCATTGTCGGAATCGACCAGACGCAGGTCGATGGCAGCGTGCCTGCCGTCTGTGATGACGGACAACAGGATGTCATCACCAGGTTCCGGCGGACCATCGCGTTCCTCGATCGCCTTGATGCGGGCATCGAGCAGGATCTGGTAGCGTTTGAAGGCGGGCGATGGCTTGGAGGTGAAAATTTGCCTTGTGCCCGTCGATAGCGCCGGAATTTTCACGTATTCGCGCAGATCCTCGGGCATCACCACATCCGCGAAGGAGCGGAACATGGCAATCAGCTCGGGCACGTTGACGAAGGTGGCAAAGCGCGTCACCGGCTTGTATTTGCCGGAGGGCTGAAGTTCCAGTTCCGTCGTGACATCGCCAAAGATCGAGGCCCAGGCGTCGAACTCATGCAGGCCACGCTGGAGCAGCGCCTCGTAGCCGAGATAGCGCTGCACCGAGAACATCTCGCCGAGCGTATTGGTAATTGGCGTGCCCGAGGCGAGCACAAGCGCCTGCCCGGGTTCTTCGTCTCGACGAACCGGGATTTTACATAGAGATCCCAGGCCCTCTGCGAGCCGTTTGGATCGACGCCCTTCAACGTCGACATATTGGTGGCAAAGGAGAGTTTTCTGAATTCCTGCGCTTCGTCGACGATGATCTGATCGACGCCGATCTCGGAGATGGTGAGGAGATCGTCCTTGCGGGTCGAAAGCGCCTCCAGCCGCTCCTGCAGGCCTTCCTTCAACCGCTCGAGACGCTTGCGCGAAACACGATCATCGCTCTCGACCTTGGCCAGCAGGCTCTCATAGAGCTCCAGCTCGTCGTGGATCATCTGCTGCTCGAAGGCCGATGGCACCGCGATGAAGCGGAACGCGGAATGGGTGATGATGATGGCGTCCCAGGTGGCGGTTGCCGCGCGCGACAGAAACCGATGGCGCTTATCTTTGGTGAAGTTGGTCTCGTCGGCCACGAGGATACGGGCGGTCGGATAGAGCGCCAGGAACTCACGGGCCATTTGCGCCAGGCAATGACCGGGCACAACCAGCATCGCCTTGGCGATTAGGCCAAGGCGGCGCTGTTCCATGACGGCAGCTGCCATTGTCATGGTCTTGCCAGCCCCCACGGCATGGGCGAGATAGGTCGAGCCCGCCGAGATGATGCGCCAGATGCCACGCTTCTGGTGCCCGTAAAGAGAAAAGGCGCCCGAGGCGCCTGGAAGTTGCAGATGGTCCCCGTTGAATTTTCGGGGGGCGATGTCGTTGAAGCGATCATTATAGATCCGCGCCAACCGGTCCGTCCGATCGGGATCAGACCAGATCCAGTTCTGGAATGCGGTCTTGATCTTTTGCAGCTTCTCCTTGGCCGCCTCGGTATCGACGACATTGAGCACACGCTTTTCGCTATCGCCCTCTTTCACCGTGTCGAATATCTGCGGCACGCGGCTGTCGAGAGCATCGGCCAATAACTCGCCGGCATGGCGACGATCGGTGCCCCATTCCGATGTGCCTGCCGCCATCCAGCCCAACTGCCGCGCCTCGACAGTCCATGAGGCAAGCTCCGGCATATGGTGGATTTTGATCTCCACCCCCATCGTCTCGTGCACGAAGGCGACAACATCGGCGGCCGGAATCCACGGCGCACCGAGACGGGCGGTGATATCGGACGGCCGCAGATCGGCAGGTTGGACCTCAATCAACGCCCGCACATTACGCTTGCGCTCGAAGACGGGATCGAGCGACGCGGCGGCTTCGGCGGCCTTGAGCTTGTCGCGGACCTGACCGGACAGATAGGCGTCGGCCGTCTGCCATGCGCCGGTTTCGGGATCGTTGAAGATGGCGTCTCCGAGTTCGGCCAGAACAGCATCGCTGTCGGTGTGCAGCAATTCGGCGATGTGATCGATGTCCACATGGCCACGTTCGTTCAGCACGACGGCAAGCGCATCCGCAGCACTTGCGATGATCGGCGCCGATGGCGGCGCGATCACGCGCGCAGTGAAGATCGGTCCGGGCTTCGCCGTATTGGTCTCGAGGTCATAGTCCTCGATCGAGGCGACCAGCCAGCAATCGGGATCATCGAGAAAGGGCTGGAGATTGGGGCGGCGATGGATTTCGCGCACCTCGCCGGTCTCGGTGTCCTCATTCACCGACACGGTGGTGAAGTTGACCGGCCCGAAGTCCCGCACGAAACTCGACCAGGCGATGCGCAGCTTCACTTGCGCCGGCTTCCACGGCTGATCGAGTTCCTGGGCCCTCAGGACTTCGCGGACGGCATCACGGATCGGGATCAGCTTTCCGATGATGCGTGCGTGCTTTTCCGGCACGCCGTCACTGCTCCTGCCTTTGCGCACCGTGATGGTGACAGGGACCCCGTCGACCATCTGCATGAGAGCGGTGTTCTTCGCGATGAAGAAGCTCCCCTCGCGGACGTGCCACTCGGTGGAGGGACCATCTGCGCCCTGCTGACCGGCATCATCCTCGTGGTCAAAATCGAGCGGCGTCGGTTCGCCTTCATAAAGAGCTTCCGGAAGAAGGGAGATGGCGGCGGCCAGCGCGCCTTCGAGATCCTCAGCCTCACGCGGGAGGCAGGCATAGGTCTCGCCGAAAGGTCCAGAGGTCAGGGCGTGGGTGCCCAGCACGAAATCCGGATGCCGCGCGAACCATCGGTTGACGCGAATGGCGCCCTCGCCCGCCGTCGCCGGCCTGACCTCCTCGGTGTCGAGCCAGGACTGGTCGCCCTCGGGCTCTCCGATCTTACGCTTGCGGAAGAACAACAGATCGACCACGACGTCCGTGCCGGCGTCAGCCCGGAAGCTGCCCTCGGGCAAACGGATCGCGGCAATCAGGTCGGCCGACTTTGCGATATGCTCGCGCGCGGTGCAATCGGCCTTGTCCATCGTGCCGGAGCTGGTAACGAAGGCGGCGAGACCACCGGGCTTCAAAAGATCGACCGAACGGGCGATGAAGTAGTCGTGCAGGCGCAAGCCGAGCGATCGGTAGGCCCGGTCGGAACGAACGCTGCGATCAGAGAAAGGCGGATTGCCGATGGCGAGGTCGAAGCTTGCTGGAAGCTCCGTGCGGCCTAAATCGCCGGTGACGATGCGCGCACGCGGCTGCAACAGTCCCGCGATACGAGCGGTGACAGGATCGAGTTCGACGCCGGTGACGTGCGACAGATCACGAAGGGCTTCCGGCATCAGCGCCGGGAACAGACCCGTACCGATGCCGGGTTCGAGCACCCGACCGCCGCGCCAACCGAGGCGATGCAACCCGGCCCAGATGGCCCGGACGATGAACTCCGGCGTGAAATGCGCATATTGCGTGCAGCGCGCCAGAGACGCGTATTCCTGGCCGGAAACTGCATCCTGTAAATCGGCCCCGATGTCGCTCCAGCCGTCGCGGAAATCAACCTCACCAGGCCGGCGGAACACGCTATTGGCGAGATCCGACGCGCCGAAGCCAGTAAACCTGATCAGCCGCTCCTGCTCCTCAATCGTAGCCGGGCGCTCGTCCTGCTCGATCTCGGACGCCAGACGAATGGCTTCGAGATTGTCGTGAGCCCGCTGTTTCCAGCCCTTGGCCAGCCCGCGCGTACCCGCGAGATGAAAATTCCTGGCCCCCGCAACGCGTGACGGCGAGCTGGCTCGGGCGCCCAACGGCTGCGGTTGCGCGGCAGGCGCCGGCGAGGATGGTGTCGGATCATCATTATCATCATCGTTCGCGGAGAAATCGCCGGCAAAGGCCGTGACGCCAAGGCCGAGCCCCGAGGAAAGGCCGGTGGACCCGAAGAGGTCGAGGGTAAAAGGATCGTCATGCGACATGAGAAATTCTCCTGATTGAAGGCGCACGAGACCGCACCGCCGATCGGGATCGGCGGCGGGTCGCGCGCGGAGGTTGACGTCGGTTAGGGCTGGCCCGGCAGCCAGACAGGGGTCAGCGAGATACTCGTGTCGGTCATCTCGACACGGAGATGCGTAACATCAGGCATGGCGTCGAGCAGACGCAGCACCTCGGTGGCATCCAGGAACTTGATGCCGTCATCGCCCCCGAAATGCTGGCGCTTGTAGTGCCAGTAGTCGGGATCGGTCGAAGGGTTGCACTCATCGGCATAGCAAACGAGGGCCTTCTGGCCCTCGGAAAGCTTGCCATTCGACAAGAGATAAACCCCTTCGTCGCCAACCAGCCACAGGCCTGGCTTCTCGCCTTCGCCGGGTCTGATTCCATAGTAGGGATTGCGGAAGCCGCCATTGGCAGCGGCATCGGATTGTCCGCGCGCGATGACCGCGCGGACCTGGTCGACCGGAAAGGTGAACATCGCCCCACCTCATGCCGCAATACGTTCGGGGAGATTACGCAGATGCACCGGCAGCTTCGCCGCGATTTCGTCTTCGGTAAGATCTTCGAGCAGCTTGAGCGTGGTGCCCTGACGTCCACCGTAGTAGAGCACGGTGCGCTTGCTGCGATGTTCCGGCAGCCAGCGTTCCCCGGCATAGCCACGATACTCGTCATGCGTGGCGCTCCAGATGTGCTCAAGACGCTCACCATGCGTCATCGCCTTCACCGGCCAGGATTCGCGTTCGACGATGGCGTCGCGCAGCTCGACCGGCGAACGAGCGACATTCAGATCGCAATAGCCGTGGAAGGAGCGGGGCCGGCCGTCGATACGCAGCGTGTAGAAGACGCTGGTGATCGAGTCCGTGAGGAATTCGCGCAGTGCGAACATCTCACCCCGCATCCAGAGCGGCGGCAGGATATCGAGCATGTAGTCATGCTCGATACGGCCCACTTCAAACCATTCCCCTGCATAAAGAGAACCGGCGTCACCCTCGAAACGGTTGGGACGCTGGGCATGGCGATCGAACACGCGGAACATCTGGCGACGATCTGAGACACCTTGATAGATCTTGCGGATGGGAGAGAGGGTCATCGGCGGGCTCCTTTGGCCTCGTCGGGCCGAAGCGCGAACCATCCTTGTGGATGCCCATCATTTTCAGCCCTTCCTGACCCCTCCCCGCGGCCGCCTCTCCGTCCGGGCGGGTCAAGGGCCGGCGCAGCCGGGCGAAGCTTCACCCTTGACGCGGCCGGCGGGCATGCGGCAGCCGGGTTTCCTTCTCCGTCTCCTTTCCTGCTTTCACATTGTCTGAGCCGCAGCGCGTAGCATGGCGTTCCAATCGTCGGCGGCCGGCTTGAGCCGCTCGAAGTCACTGGAAAGCTCGCCAGCAAGCTCACGCAGCCGCGACACGAATACTTCACCCTGAGGGTTGGCATCGGTGGCGGCCACCAGCCGCGCGTCCTGCCCTGGTGCCAGTAGCCGAATGGCCGCATCGGTCGCCGGCGACCAGCCGCCGCCAGTGCTGACGTAGAGCGTATCCCGCCGAATGTTCTCGATCGCGGCAAGGCTCATGGCGTCGATCGCTGCTTCGGTCACGCAAATGCGCAGGGCGCTAGCAATACCAAGCCGAAACAGCACTTTGCTGCCGCCGGAGGCAAAACCCCGCCATTCCGGACCACGCTCCTCCCAGCCAGTGACGATACCGGCGGTATCGCTATGGGCGGCCCACATGCTGCCCCGCGGTCCCTCCCTCAAGACGTTCTGTGCGATAGCGCTACGGATGACCTGTTCGGGAATGTGCCGCTCGTCGTGCAAATAGCGCCAGGTGGCCGAACCGCGCCATGGCTTGCGCCTCGCTGCCCAACGGTCCGGGATCGATTGATCGGGTTCGCGCGCGCGAGATTGTCGTTGCCATTGCGGCTGGCTTGGCTCGAAGCCGGCAAGCGACGCCACCTGCACGAAGGCTTCCAGGAAATCGCAGCCGTCCAGATGCTGGACCAGCGAATAGACATCACCCTTGGCATCCGACAGCGGGTCAAACCAGCCCTTGCCATCGTGGATGACGATGATGATGTCGTCGCCATGGCGGTATTTGACTGCCTTGGGCGTGCTCTCCTTGAGATCGATCGCAAAGCCGCCGGTCTCCAATACCGCCGCGCAGCCAACCTGGCTTCGCAGCTCTTCAATATCCGCTTTTTCCATTCTTCTCTCCCGGCCTCGTTCTGGCCGGGCCTTTCCTCAAGAGTAACTCCTCCGCACATTTTGCGGAACACTCCGCGACAGCCGCAAAGAGCAAAGGCGGCAAGGGCGCGGGCGGCCAGTGACAGATATTGCAGTCGAGTTGCACATCGCGACCGACTGCGGCGCAGCCTCCCTTGCGGCCTGCCGCTTGGCTGCGGCACGCCGCTCGGCAGTGCCGGTTCAGTGAACCGGCCGGCCTCCTGCGTATGGGCAGTATTCGAAAATTGCCTCGACCTCGTCACCGTCGAGGTCGTCGGCAGGAAGAACGCCGTACTCGTTTTCATCGACCTTGAAGAGGATGACCGGCGTCATCAGGGTGCGCGCGAGGTTCCAGGCGTGGTTCTGAGCGAGGCTGAGTTCGTGCATCATCGTGTGGCTCCCGTTATCGCGAGGACCATTCCCCGCTCGACAGGCGCCCGTCGGGTCCAGCCGGGGCCGCGATCATCGCGATGGCGAAGCCGTGAGCGACGGCACGCTTTGCGTAGTCCGACCCCGCAGCGGGTTGATCGGATAGGTCCGGGCTGGAACTAGGGAAATAAGCCGATAAGAGCGGGGAAATGGGCCTTGCGGCGGAGCCACGTCACCAGCACAAAGCCTCGCGGGTTCAAGCCTCAACACCTTGTGGCTGATCGTAAGCCGACAGCATCAAGGTCTTTGCGAAAGCCTGTTCTTCCGGTACCCACGATGTCGCCATGACAGTGGCGCCGTTACGAGAAACCCGCCTGAACACGACCATGACCGAAGAGATTGCGGAGACGAAAACCGATTCGATCGGGCTGACCACCAATATCGCGGCCGCCTATGTCAGCGAAAATCCGGTCCGACAGCCGAGCTTCCCCGTCTCATTGCCGAGGCCCACGCCGCCAGTGCCGGGGCTCGCGGCTGGCGCCACAGCAGAGCAACCGGAAGAAAAGCCCGTTCCGGCAGTTGCGGTCCGCAAATCCGTGACACCGGATTTCCTGATCTGCCTGGAGATGGCAACCAGTTTAAGTCGTTGAAGCGTCACCTTGCGACCCACTACGACCTGACACCAGATCAGTTCGGCGTCGATGAATTCGATCCCGTCATCACCGCCGAAATGGCGGTGCTTGTAGTGAAACCAGTCGGGATTGCCGACCGGGTGGCACTCGTCCGAATAGACCACGAGCGGGCGGTCACCGTGGCCAAGTTTTCCGTTCGACATGATGTAGACACCTTGGTCTCCGACCAGCCAGAGGCCGGGGTTCTCGCCCTTGCCGGGCTTGAGGCCGTAGCACGGGTTGCGGAATCCGCCATTGGCGGCGGCATCCGCCTTTCCGCGTTCGATGACCTTGCGAACGCCGAGAATGGAAAACGTGAACATGGCCGTCTCCTCACGCCGCGATCGCGTCGGGGAGGGTGCGCAGATGCACCGGGAGCTTGGCGGAGATCTCTTCGTCGGTGAGATCGTCGAGCAGCTTCAACGTCGTGCCCCGGCTTCCGCCGTAGACGGAAATGGTGCGCTCTCCACGTGCATGCTCCGGCCAGCGTTCACCGGCATAGCCGCGATAATCATCATGGGTCACGCTCCAGATGTGATCGAGGCGCTCGGTCCGTGTCATCGCCTTCAGCGGCCGCGATTCCCGATCGACGATCGCATTGCGCATCCGCTCGGGTGATCCCTTGTCGAAAAGGTCGCAATAGCTGTGGAAGTGGCGGAGTTGGCCGTCGATCGTCAGCGCGAAGAAAACACAGGTAACGCTGTCGGTCAGGAATTCGCGCATCGCGAACATATTGCCGCGCATCCAGAGGGGCGGCAGGATCTCCAACATATAGTCGTGGTCGACCGCACCGATCTCGAACCATTCGCCGGCGTAAAGCGCGCTGGCGTCGTTTTCCCAGGGGTTGGGGCGCTGCGCATGGCGATCGAACATGCGAAACATCTGGCGCCGGTAGGCGACGCCCTGGAAGATCTTGCGGATTGAGGAGAGGTGAAGCATGGGAGCGGCTCCTTCAGCCTTGCCGGGGCTGAAGCGCGGCTCATCCTTCCGATTTCGCCGTCACTTCAGCCCTTCCTGACCCCTCCCCGCGGCCGCCTCTCCGTCCGGCCGGGTCAAGGGCCGGCGCTAGCCGGGCGAAGCTTCACCCTTGACGCGGACGGCGGGCATGCGGCAGCCCGGTTTCCTTCTCCTCTCACCCGTCCCACTCGGTCCTCCTGGACGCACGCAGTTCTTCGTTCCAATCCTCGTGTGCAGACGCCAGCCGCTCGTAGCCGCAGCTCGCGGCAACGGCGATCGCCTCGATACGGCCGGCATAGACCTCGCCTTGCGCATTGTTGTCGGTTGCGGCGACGAGCTGCACATTGGGACGGGCCGCAAGCGCCCGAATTGCCGCTTCAGTGGCCGGCGCCCATCCACCACCGGTGCTGAGATAGAGGCTGTCGGACCGAAGGCTTTCGATCGCGGCGAGGCTCATCGCGTCGATCGCCGCCTCAGTGACGCAGAGCCGGGTGGCGCCGATCGATCCGAGTCGAAACAAGACCTTTGCGCCGCCGCTGGCAAAGCCCCGCCATTCCGATCCGCGTTCTTCCCAGCCGGTGACGACGCCGTCGTCATCGACATGAGCGGCCCAGATGCTGCCACGCGGTCCCTCGCGAATCCGATCCTGCCGGATGGCTGCCCAGATGACGGTTTCCGGGACGTCCCGCTCGTCGCGCAGATACCGCCAGCGGGCTCTTCTCGCCCCAGGCGGCGCCGGTCGCGGCTCCGACCTCCATCTCCATCAGCTTCTCGGCGGCAAAGCCGATCATATCGCGCAGGAGATCGGCGTCGGGTGTCTTCTCCACAAGCGCGCGCAGGTTCATCATGTCGTCGGTCATCGGTGTTCCTTCCCAGCAGGAGTTGGTGTCGCAACCAGACCCTACCGGAAAGCGCCGATGACCACCGCGCTACCAAGCTACACCACGTCCTGGGACACGATCGTGGCCTGCTTTTACTCCGCCGCGGTGGCCTGGAATTGCTCCGCCGTTGACACCTGATCCTGAAAGTACAAATGACCGGTGCTCTTCAAGAGGAAGAGTGGAACCGGGTTGGTCTCACCCTGCTC
This sequence comes from Mesorhizobium sp. NBSH29, assembly GCF_015500055.1. Lineage (NCBI taxonomy): Bacteria > Pseudomonadati > Pseudomonadota > Alphaproteobacteria > Hyphomicrobiales > Phyllobacteriaceae > Mesorhizobium > Mesorhizobium sp. NBSH29. Next base: position 63,056 of record NZ_CP045493.1, on the reverse strand, counting down.
TCGAGCGACGAAGACCGAACCCTTGTGCTTTTCTCTTCAACTGATGAGATCCGTGCCTTTCGAGAGAGGCTTGAGGCTTATGGCCGGGGCACTCCTTCCGGCCAGAAAAACCCTGCCTACGCGGCTTTCATAGCGGCAATTGAATCGATCGATGCGATTGAACCCCGCGATCGCATCGGGATGCGCGCACGCGAGGAGGGACTCACGGAGGTCGACAATTTTCGGCCGGGCACCGACTATGTTCTCGACATAGAAATCTGGGACCTCGGCCGGCGTTAGGCCCGCACCCGCAAAGTCGACGACATCGCAGCCTATGTCGAGGCGCGAAACGGCGAGGAGCTCGACCGATACATCGGCCCGAGCACCACACTGATCCGCGTCCGATGCGACGGCGCGGTGGCACAAACGCTGCTGACCATCGATGAAATTGCCGAAATCGACTTCCTTCCTACACTCGATACGACCAGTGTGCGCAAATGATCGACCTGACGATTGCTGACCTGCCGGATCTCGCAGAACTTCCCGAGAACGCGCCGCTGATCGGCATCATCGACAGCGGCGTAAATGACCATCCGTTGATTGAAGACCTTATTGTTGGTTCGATCGCAGTCCCTGACACTCTGGGAACTGCTGATGATCACGGTCATGGAACGTTTGTTGCGGGAATCTCGACGTTTGGCGATTTGCGAGCCCAGCTGGCAGCAGGCACGCTCAACCGTGTCGCCCGCTTGTGCTCAGCTAAGGTTATTGACCACACCGGCAACTTCCCAAACCAGCGACTGACACCCAATCAGACAACTGGGACGATGACTTCCTGGACCTCGTCGAGGAAGCGCATCTCAGTTCAAGGGTGCGGCGGACGGCGAGATCGCCTTCGGCGCGCTCAAGGGCTTCCTCGACGTCCGCTACGGCGCGCGCGACGGATCGGCCTGCGCGGAGTTTTCCTGGGAAGGAAAAGACGACAATGACCCCGCCTGCGGTCGCGGATGGGCCACCATCGGTATCGCCGGCCGCCTCGTCGGGCACTTCTACATCCATAACGGCGACGATTCAGGCTTCGTCTGCGCGCGCAACTGACTTCCTCAACAGCCTGCTAGTGGTGGCACGAATCACAAGGACACAGTTTCTGCGGATTAGGTCGCCCACCCCGAGACGGCGAGGGGCGGCGTTATGGGCAGCCATACACAGGGGACATGAAGGGGCCTCTGGGGCCGAAAACCTGCGGCGCAAGCCTTCACTCGGCAGAAGCCGTTGTCCAAAGCATCAATGTGGGCGCAATGGCTCTAATCCATCGTAGCAGGGTTAGCTCCCTATAGCGAACATTCGTTCACAGCGTAACTGTGGTTCGCCATAAGTGTGATTTCCGCCGAAGAGACGACATTGGCAAAACGTCATGAGGCTGGAAGACGTGAGAACATGAATGCCCCGCCGCAGTTGGCGGCGAGGCATGTAGGCGTAGGCGCGCTTGTTAAGCCTTCAAAAACGGCATTGCCGCAGCAAGCACAGCTTCCTTGGTCATCGGCTCATCGAATGCACCATCCCAAGCCTTCTTGCCCCCTATCCGGCGGACCTGAGCGGCATGACGTGCTTCGACCGAATGGATCTGGAGCGCGGCCGTAAGGATGTCGTCATTCTCCATCAGATTTCCGGCCTGACCCTTGTAGGCGGCCACACCGAGGTCTTCGAAGGTCTGCGATAGGGTCAAGAAAGTTTCGAAATTCGAGAACACATCGGCATACTTTCCGCCCGCCGTGAAGTCGGCTTCTGGACGCTTGACAGCCGCCGCTCCGAGAGCGCCGGACAGGAAGGCCACGTGTGCCGCTTCATGCAGGCCGATCTGCTGGAACACTGCCTTGTGTTCGGCGGGGATGAAATCCTTCTCCAGAGCGGAACGGTAGAATGCATCCTCGATATGTTCGAGCGTCAGTGCGAAGTTCAACGTATCGACGATCTGTTGCGGCAACCCTGCCGCAAAAGCCTGCTTCGATGCTGCGGCAAGGACCAGCGGAGCCGAGGCAAGTGCGCCAAGCGACAACGCCGCATGGGAGAAGAGGCCGCGACGGCTTGTAACCAGACGGCTCGCCAAATCGGGGTCGAGCGCGCCAAGGATCGTGTTGGTGTTGGTGTTCATGATCATTCCTCCTAGAGGCTCTTTGCCGTGACTTCGGTTTTGATGAACGGATCAGCGGCGGCGAGAACCTTCGCAGGCTCCAACGCTCCGTCGAGGCCGTTCTTGTCGACCACGTCAGGGCCCGCGAATGCAACGCTGCCAGGTTGTAGCAGATCGCGGATCGTAGCCGCATGTCGCGCTTCGACCGATACTATACGACCTGCGGCGACAAGGTAGTCGCCCTTCTCGAGCAATTTCCCCGCGCCATTATAGGCGGCAACGCCGAGGTCTTCGAACGTCTTGGCTGTAGTCAGGACGCTTTCACGGCTGGCAAAATCGACCTTGGAAAAGTCCACTTCGAGATCAGGGATTGCCTTGTCGGCGAGCGCGCCTTTCAGGAAATCACGATGCGCGACTTCATGATCGCGGATGTCAGTGAGGATTGCCTTCTCGTCACCGCTCATCTCCCCGTAGGGGCTTTCGATCACCTTGGTGTAGAAAGCTGCTTCAAGCTGCTCCAAGGCGTAGGCATAGTTCAATATGCCGATATCGCCTTCGCCTAGATCAGCCGCCAACGCCGGCGTGATGCCGAAGTTCGGAAGGCTGCCGCCGAATATGGCAAGCGTGGCGACGACTCCGCCGGTCCATTGGAGGACGGTCCTCCTGGATTTCTGTGCGGACAAAGGTCCAGCACGAGACTCTGTCTGATTGTGTTGCATCGAACTCTCCATTTTGGGATTTGATGCGAAATCATTTCCGCATGGGAGTAGCAACGAAAGCCTCCGCGCAAAGTTCCGTAAGTTATTCAATTTGCTCAATTATTTGTGAGTCGTTTGAATTCTGGTCACAATTATGCTGGATCGGAAGAGTACAAATTCAGATATTACTAGAGCGTTGTCGCGGAGGAATAGTTCCGGTGGTTTTATGATTTTCTTCAAACGTGAGCGGCATGTGCGTTTGCTGGTGCCGAAGCGACGGCCGAACTGGCGCGAAGAATTCGATCTTCAAGCTATCTTAAGCTTCAGTGCGCTTCGATGCCGCTCAACCCATATGGGGAGGTGGCAAAAGGATGAACTGGCTATCCGAGGACCAAGTGGCGCTGTCCGTAGTTGACGCGCTGACGGCGAGCATTTGTGTCATCGATCATGACGGAATCGTTCGGGCCGAAAACGCCGCTTGGAAACAATTCTCGTCCCGCAACGGCGGCATCGGTTCGTACATCGGCGTAAACTACCTGGAGATTTGCAGGAAGGCGGGTGGCGACGATTCTGAAGCGGCTCATCGAATTGCAACAGCAATTCGGCAGGTGCTGGATGGAAAGCGTCAACGGTTCGAGGCCGAGTATCCTTGTCATTCGCATACCGAACAACGCTGGTTCTTGACCCGGGCAACGCCGCTTCGATTCGGCTCCGATAATAGTCAGGGCAAACAATCTCTGGGAGCCGTCGTCTCACATCAGGAAATAACAGAAAAAAAGCTGCTCGAAATGCAGCTGAAGGGGTTCGCCGAGACTGACGAGCTTACCGGCCTGAGAAACCGCCGATCCATGATTGATCATATCAGCAAGGCATTCGCGGAACACAAGACGGGATGCACGGTAGCGCTGTTGCTACTGGACTTGGACAACTTCAAGGAAATCAACGACACCTCTGGTCACGATATTGGCGATCTCGTGATCAAGCAGGTGGCGGAACGCTTATCGAGTTTGACCTCGCGGAATCCCTCGACCATCGCTGCTCGAATGGGAGGCGACGAATTCGCTTTGCTCCTTGCGGTCGAACAGCCTTGGAGCGTCGTTCCGCTTGCGGAGGAACTTCTTGGCCTTCTTGACCAGCCTTACCCGATTGACGGCGAACAGGTGCATTCCGCCGCGTCGGTTGGAATCGCCTTCTATCCCACCGACGCGGTTGCGCCCGCATCACTGCTCAAGGCCGCTGACCTGGCTCTATACCGGGCAAAAAATGGCGGCCGAAACCGATACGTATTCTACACGGACAATCTGCGCGACGCAGCGCAGCAGCGCAAGAAGTTGTTCAACCAGGGTCGCTCGGGCATCGTTCGCAACGAGTTCGAGACCTACTTTCAGCCAATCGTGAGCCTGAAAGACAAGTCCTTGTTGGGGTTCGAAGCCCTGATCCGATGGCAGCACCCGGACCTCGGTCTGCTCACCCCGGCGCACTTCCTTCCGCTCCTGAAAGACTGGGGCATGGGGGAGGCGCTCTCACAGGTTGTGCTTCTTCAAGTCATCCAGCATCTTTCGGACTGGCCGGAAATCCGTATAAGCGTCAACCTGACCACAGGCCAACTTCGAAATCCCAATTTTGTGGATTTTCTGTGCCGTGAGACTTTGGCGAACTCGGTCAACGCTGAACAACTGAAACTCGAAATAACAGAAGACGTTGTTCTCGGGGACAGCAACAATGATTTTGAAACCATTCTAACTCGCTTGCGAGATGCCGGGTTCAAAATATCACTGGATGATTTTGGTACCGGTTATGCGTCATTGTCGCACCTTTCTCAATTTCCGCTGGACGAGATCAAGATTGACATGTCGTTTGTCAAACAACTGAATAGCAGCCGTCGTGCTCGCAGTGTAGTGCGCTCGATTACCCATCTTGCTCACGAACTTGGGCTGAGCGTGGTTGCCGAAGGCATCGAAGATGTGGAAATCGAGGGTATTGTCGCGGCCCTCGGATGCGACCACGGCCAGGGGTATCTGTTCGGCAGGCCTCAGCCCGCCTCCGCGATCCCAGACATCATAAAGAAGTGGACTTATCCCTCGCGAGCCCCAAGTGCATTGCCCGCGCCAAATTTAAGGAGCAGTTCGAGATAGCCGGCGGCTACGCGCAGGTCAGTAGGAGTCAAATTTTTCTGATCGGAACGGAGCCGTTCTGCCAAGGCCAGAAGTTCATCCGAGGAATCGGGTTCAAGCTTTTTCAATTCCGATCCAGCGGTTCGGCACGCTGCCAGTAGCACTGAAGTTAGCTGGCACGCTTGATCCACAGAAAAATGCATCTGCGCGGAAATAAGAGGCGGGGGACCTGTCTGGGTAATATTGACCACAACTCCGTCAAGCGTTGACCAACCGACGTCGGCGCTGCCGCTTTGTGTCTGGATAACAGCTGAACGCTCCGTCATGATTACTCCCCAGCGCAATTGGTCAACAGTTGGTTGACACCGCACCTAAAGTAACATACGCGCACTTTCTGTGGCGGTAAATCGGATCGATTGGTCGTCCGCTTTATCCGTCGCTCGCCTATGAGACTGTTTGGAAACTGGGTCGGAGGGGTTTCGTTTGAGGGTTGAATGTGATTCACACTTTGGATGTGGACAGATGAGACCCGAGGCCGGATGGCCAAGATCGCCCGGAAGACCAAGCGGTATCCGCCGGATTTGACGGACGAGGAATGGTCGCGGATCGCGCCGCTGATGCCGGAGCCAGGAACGCTTGGCCGGCCGCGCGAGGTCGATTTCCGCGAGGTCATCAACGCGGTGCGCTATATGGTGCGTTCGGGCTGCGGCTGGCGGATGCTGCCGATCCACTTTGGCCATTGGCGGACGGTTTATGGCTGGTTCCGCGAACTGACGCGCCGCTTCCTGTTCCAGACCATCCATGATGTCGAACTGATGCTCGACCGGGAGCAGCAGGGCCGCGAAGCCAGCCCGACGGCGGCGGTGATCGACAGCCAGACGGACAAGGCTCTGCAAGCCGAAACAAGGGGTTATGACGCCAACAAGAAGATCGTCGGCCGCAAGCCTAACGCGTCTCGATGCAGATAGCCGGCTAGCTTCGGCGCGCAACTCGTCGTGCAGCCAAGCCGTCAGCGAGCAGGCTTCCAGGCCGACTCGTCCCAGCGGCAGCCCGACTTTGCGCAATGCTTCGCTCAGCGTATCCGGCTCGCTCGCAGCGCGCGTTTCCTTGACGATCCGCCCGCTCTCGTCGACGATGCAGATCGCGGTCTCTTCCAAAAACACGTCCAGTCCGGCAAAGTACTTCATGGCTGCTCCTTCCCGATGCTTGTGGCGAATCGACATCGACCACGTTCTCACATCACGACAGTTGCAGCCGCCCTTATCCGGGCTCGGCAGAAACCCCAGTCACCCCATCTGTTTGGAAAGTCATGGATGAGCGTTTCGTCGAATGGGCACACCGCCCATTGCGATGTGGATCATTGCGGTCGAGACGTCGATGCGTTGCTCGTAGTCGCGCACCAGGCGGCGCCAGCGCATCATCCAGCCGAAGGTCCGCTCAACGACCCAGCGCCGCGGCAGGACATGGCAGCCCTTTTGCTCTTCGGACCGGCGGCGTCGGGCCGATCACGGCGCTTACGTTCCGCGCCGCGATCGACCGGCCGGAGCGGTTCGGCTCGTCGCGGGCGGTGGGCGCACATCTGGGGCTGACGCCGGCGCGCTACCAGTCCGGCGAGACCGACATCCAGGGCAAGGTCAGCCGCTGCGGCGACGAACTCGCCGGCACCGCTCCCTATGAGGCCGCGCATTCGCTGCTCGTGCGCTCGAAGAAATGGTCGAGCTTGCGCGCCTGGGGCATGAACATCGCCCGACGCCGCGGCATGGCGCGGGCGCGCGTGGCGGTGGCTCGCAAGCTGGCGGTCATCCTGCACCGCATGTGGGTCGACGCCACCGAATTCCGCTTTGGAAAGGAGCCTGCCGCTGCGGCGGCGTGAACCGGGCTAACGGGCAAAGGAGCAAGGAACAAGAACCGAGTTTTTGCCCGAAAGGGCGATGCCCGGATCGTTTCGTGGGGACGACGGGCGAGGCGATCTCGTTGAGAGTCCCGAGCCTGCCAACCAAAACCACGGCAAGGGTCGTGAAACAGATTGAGACGCCTCTCTCTCCTGACCCCATCATGCGGCGCCCAAGGCGCCGACCGCGAAGAGAAGCGAGTGACCTGCGGAACGGTCCAGGAAAAAGTGCAGGAGCACCTTGACCTCAACGACCCCAATCAGAGAGGACTCTAAAACCCCCGGGGTCAACCTTCTGTTCCAGTTTATGTCACTACTGTCGCCGTGCGCCATCTTCCTGTGATCCGCATGGGGAATGGGCTCGGGATCATCAGGCGCTCAGCTTGCCCCCCTCGCGTTCCAGCACCGCAAAACTCTTGACGCAGTTCCTTCCAGAGTGCTTCGCTGCATAGAGAGCAGTGTCAGCGCGGGCGAGCGCCGCCTCGATATTCTGGTCGGCCGGTCGGAGCTGAGTCACCCCGAAGCTGGCTGTCAATTTGATGTGGTTCTGCCCATCACTTATGGGCATATGGGCGATCGCGCTGCGCAGTTTTTCGGCAACGCTGCATGCTCCCGCATCTTCCGTTCCCGGTAGCAGGATGACGAATTCTTCCCCGCCGTGGCGTGCGAATACGTCCATCTGACGTAGTAACCCGTTGCATATTCGGGTCATACACCGAAGGGCTTCGTCGCCCAAGGCATGACCGTAAGTATCGTTTACTGACTTGAAGTGGTCCACATCCAGCATGATAACGGAAGTCGAACCGCTAAAGCGACGCACCCGCTCCAGTTCAAGGTTTGCTGTCTGCTGAAAGAACCGTCGATTTGGCAACCCTGTCAGCGGATCGGTCGCCGCCAGGCGGGCCAGTTCTAGCTCCACGAGCTTTCGGTCGGTGATATTCAGGTGGGAAATTACGGCGCCCCCTTGCTCTGCCTTGAGCGGCGTCACCCGGCCCAAAAACCATCGGTTCTGCGTCGGGGAATGACAGGGATATTCCATCTGAAAAAGCGCGGTCTTCCCAGTGAGGACAGCCCGGACCCCGATCGCAAAAGGTTCGCCCTCCTCGGAACCAGGACCAGTGGCGCTTCGGCAAATCCTCAGGTAGTGGGTGCCGATATCGGATTGCACAGGCGCGGTTGCATTTTCCCGTTTGAAATTCAGCCAGGCGTGGTTGACGGCGATAATGACACCTTCCCGATCTACGACGCAGAGATGCGATGCGAGCGCGTCTATGACGGCGGCCGCGAAGCCCTTCGATTCGAGTATCGGTGTCACAATCTTATCCTCGACGGCTCACTGTCCCTGTGTTTTCATATCGTGAAAAGGCGATGGCCCTGCCGACGATACACTCGACCATGTGGCCAACCTGTGAATACCACATTAACGCGCTTGTTAGGCAGGCTGTTCGCATAGCCGGGGAACACTGGTAGCCGAGCGATACGGTGCCGCCCATCCAGATACGTTTGCGCTTCGATGCAGCAATCTTGTCGCGAATGCGCTCTGTCGTGACCTCGCGTTCGAACTGGGCAAACGACAGGAGGACATTGAGGGTCAGCCGTCCCATCGAGGTCGTGGTGGTGAACTGCTGCGTCGGCGCGCAAAATTAGCGGTTTGTCCCGTTAGCTTATCTGTGAGGAATAGAAGCTGCTCATTTGACGATAAAGCCGCGGCCAGCGTGCCAGCGGCCCCCAAATGGGGGTTGGGTGGGAGGTCATGAGATTGGCCTAGTGGGCCAAAAGCTCGTGAAGCGAACCATCACTTCGGCATGAGCCGCAACCAAAATGCTTAGATTTGCCGACAGTTATCGTGCGCGTTGATAGGCGCGCAGGACCTTGCTCTTCCATTCCACCGTCTTGCCATCGCCAGCCTCAAGGCGCGCCCGCGGCACCGCAATCTCGGTCATGCCGAGTGACCCCGTCAGCCGGCGCGTCCGGCTGCCGTGGCGGTGACCTGCAATGCTGGCGCTGTCATCGCCCTGTTCGGCTTTGGTCGGCCGTCGGCCATAACGGGGCCGGCAAGCACCTCGTCCAACTCTGTCTCTCGCAACGTCTCGATGAAGCCGCGCACCCGCTCGCGCAGGCCTGCTTCGATCGGGTCGAACCAGTCGTCAAAAAGATAGGGGGCGTTTTCAGCTCCCGACTTTGCTGAACCGGACTTCATGATATCGTTCTTCATGGCGTGGTCTCCTGTCCGGCGCTTCAACGCCGGATGATGCGAGGTCGAACACCCCGGAGACTACGCCAACTTCAATTCCAACCACTCCCGCGACGGCACCGTCACTACTGTCGCCGTGCGCCATCGGATGGAGCCGCGTTTGGTCGAAAGAAAGACGAAATCGAAGATGATCGTTGCCTGGGTAGCGGGGGGTGGCAGTCTTGGGCTAATTCTCATAGCGCTCTTGCTCTATGCGGCCGTGCGCTGTCCTCTCGAACTTTTCCAGGTCGAATGCGTTGACCTTTAATTCCGATCCGGCCAGCCCCGAAGGCTCTCATGGCATCTTCCTCAATCATCGTCATCGGCGCATCCGCAGGCGGAGTAGGTGCGTTGCGCTTTCTCGCCGCTGCGCTGCCGAATACGTTTCCCGCCCCTGTTTTGGTGGTGCTGCATATCGGCGCCCATCGAAGCGAATTGCCGGAACTTTTGAATTCCGCCGGCCCGCTTCCCGCAAAACATGCCGAAGATGGCGAAACGATCCATCCTGGCCGCATCTATGTGGCTCCGCCGGATCGCCATATGATCGTCGCCGACGGGCGGCTGCGCCTGTTGCGTGGTCCCAAGGAAAACTGCGCGCGGCCGGCCATCGACCCGCTGTTCCGCAGCGCGGCGGAGCACTATGGCACCGACGCGCTGGGCGTGATCCTGACTGGCAATCTGAACGACGGCACGCTCGGCCTGCTTGAAATCAAGCGGCGCGGCGGCATCGCGATTGCCCAGGCTCCCGACGACGCCGCTTATCCGGACATGCCGAGAAGCGCGGCCGCGCACGTCGCGCTCGATTACTGCCCGCCGCTCGCGGAAATGCCCAAATTGCTGATAGAACTGGTCAACGGAAAGGACGGAAAGGATCCAGCCATGCCGATATCCTCTTCTCAACCGGATTCCGGGCAAAGTCCCGAGTTGACCGACGCCAGAACATTCGAGCGGCCTTTGACGGTCACCTGCCCCGAATGTGGCGGCGCGCTGAAAAAATTCGAGGTCGGTTCAATCATCAAATTCGGCTGTCACATCGGGCATAGTTATACCGCCGAGATCATGGCGGGGGCGCAGTTCGAGGAAATGGAAAAAGTCATGCGCGCCGCGGTGCGGTTCCTCAACGAGCGGGCCGAATTCTGCCTTCAGATGGCCGATCACACCCGGTCCGCGGAACACGCCCTCTCCGCCGACTGGCACGCGGCGAGCAGGCAGGCGCTGGATCGTGCCTACAAGCTCCGAGACCTCGTAGAGCAGAACTGGCTGACGCCGGAGAGCGTAAGACGCGTCGCGTCGGCATCCAATGGTTCGGCCCCACTCGCGGAATAGGCCGCCGACCGCTTCCCCTTTCGAAATTCAGCCAGATACAGCATTATACCGGCGGGCGATCCGCGAAAACCCGCGCGATGGTTCGTTGCAGATCTTCTTGTGCGTATGGTTTGCGCAATGCCGGTTCGTCGCGATATCCGTCGGGAAAACCCTCGGCCCCGTATCCGCTTGCAAACGCAAACGGAATGCTGCGCTGCCGCAGTATGTCGGCTACTGGAAAGGACTTCGTGCCGGCGACATTGATATCCAGAATCGCAAAGTCGATGTCGCTTTCGCGAGCAAGCGTCATGGCTTCGTCGATACGCGTGGCTTGACCGACCACTTCATGCCCGAGGTCGGTCAGCAAATCCTCCAGATACATCGCGAGCAGGACTTCATCCTCGACGATCAGCACCCGCTTCGGTGTCTGGTCGGTCAACCTGTTTCGTCCTTTCCCCCTCTGGCATCGGCGCATCGATGGTGCAAACGACACCGGACGTCTCGTAGGCAACGCTCACCTTGCCGCCCAGTTCCGTAGCCAGCACCCGCTGGACCAGGCGGGTGCCGAAACCCTTGCGCGTCGGCGCGGTGACAGGCGGCCCGCCTCGCTCGGTCCAGCGCAAGTATAGCCGCCGATCCTCGTCCTGACCGTCGAGGCGCCAGGCGATATCGACTTGGCCTTCCCCGGTCGAGAGCGCGCCGTATTTCGCGGCGTTCGTGGCTAATTCATGGATGGCCATGGCAATGGAGAGCGCCGGGCCTGGCGCGAGCCGCAGGCTGGGACCGTCGATCCGGAAGCGGTTCGATCCCCCGGCAAGCGGCTCCAATGTGTCCGAGACGACATCGACCAGATCCGCGCCTGCCCAGTTTTCGCGGGTCAGCAGGTCGTGCGCCTTGCCCAGCGCGACAAGCCGCGACCCGAAGGCGGCGCGGGCTTCGTCTATCGAAGCAGCGCTGCCCAGCGTCTGCGATGCGATCGCCTGCACCGTCGCCATGACATTCTTGATGCGATGATTGAGTTCGCCAACCAGGATTTCGCGATGCTCCTCGAAACGCTTGCGCTCGGTGATGTCCTCGATGGCAAGCAGGATCAGGGCGTCACGGCCTCCTTCTTGTGGCAACTTGCTCGCAGTGAGCAGCATCGATCGTAGTCCGGTCAGATGGAAATCCTGCTCGATTTCGAAGTTGTGGATATCCTCGTCCGCCGAAATAACTCTATCCAGAAGGGGCCGCAGAGGCGGGTTATTCCACTCGCCGGTTCCAAGTTCAAAGATAATATGCCCTTTGGGTTCTTCGTCAAAAACAGCGAATAGTTCGCGGAAAGCCTTGTTGGCGGTTTGGACACGCAAATTCTTGTCCAGAACGATCAGGGGATGCTGAACCGTCCGCACTATGGTTTCGGAATAGACGCGAGCATCGTTGATCGCATCGGCGGAGCGTTTTCGGTCAGTGATGTCGCTAAACGTGACGACGACGCCTGCGATCCGGTTGTCCTGCGTGCGATAGGGAAGCACGCGGCGAACATACCAGCGGCCCGCATCGGTGGGCACTTCGGCCTCGATGGCGGTAAGCTTTTTCAGCACCGTCTCGGCGTCCCGCAGCAGATTCTCGTCGGCGAATTTGCGGGCGAAATGAGCGATCGGGCGGCCGATGTCGGACGGGACGAAATCGAACAAATCCTTCATCGCCGGGGCGAACCATGTAATGCGGAAACCGGTATCCAGAAACAGGGTCGCCGTCTCCGATCCGGCCAGCAGATTGTCGAGGTGGTTGGTGGTGTTTTCAAGCTCTCCGATCTTGTGCTGAAGCTGACTGTTGACGGTGTTCAGTTCCTCGTTGAACGATTGCAGTTCCTCCTTCGAGGTCTCCAGTTCCTCGTTGGTGGATTGAAGCTCCTCGTTCATGGAGGTGGCTTCCTCGTTCGAGGCCTTCAACTCCTCATTGGTAGTTTCCTGATATTCGATGGTGTTCTGCAGTTCGGCGCGGGTCGCCTTCAATTCGTCGACAAGCGCGCGTTCGGAGGACGACCCCTCTCCAGCGTCGTCGCGAACAGCGGCCGAGGCGGGGTCGGACTGCGCCAATGCCGGCGCGAAGCTGACAAGAATAAAGCCGCTGCCTTGCGACGAGGCGGGCAGTGGCGCAACCGTCATGGCGACGGATCGGCCCGTCTCCCTGATCCGGGCGTTGACGGTCACGCTTCGGTTTTCTTTCGAAGCTTCGCGAATCGCGGCGCGCAGCCTGGCGGCCATTCCGTCGCGCGCCATGGTCAGAAGATCCCTGGTCGGCTCGCCCGCCGGGTGTTCCAGATAGTCCCTGGTTGTGCCGTGGAAATAGAGAACGCGGCCCTTCTGGTCGATCAGCACCGAGGCCGGAGCGTAGCGCTCCAGGAGCGCGCGCCGCGCCAGTTCGGAGGCCGGTGCGATCGCCTCGGCAGACAGCGACGGTTTGTCTCTCGTTCGGGGTTCAGCGGGGCCGCGCGGCGGCGGATAGTCAACGAGGTCGTGCCGGGTCGGCCCGAGCCTTCGGTATATCCGCCATTTCTTCGACACCGTCTCGAACAGGTCTTCGTGCCGTCCGATCGTCTCGGCACTGCCGAGAAACAGATGCCCGCCTGGGAGCAGCGCGAAATGACAGAGCGCGATAATCCGTTGCTGCGCGTCAGATTCAAGATAGATGAGGACATTACGGCACGACACCAGGTCGAGTCGCGAAAACGGCGGATCGCGCAGCAGGTTCTGCGGCGCGAACACAACCATTTCGCGAAGCTCCTTGCTGACTTGGAAGGACCCGTCGAGCTTTTCGAAAAAGCGCTTGAGACGGGTCGATGGAAAGCCCGCCACGGCGGCGGCTGGATAAATGCCATCGCGCGCCTTGCGCAGATTACCTTCCTGGGCGTCGGTCGCGAATACCTTTAGTTCGAACCGCTTTTCGGCCGCCTCGGCAAGTTCGGTGACCAGCATGGCGACGGAATAGGCTTCCTCGCCCGTGGAGCAGGCCGGCGCCCAGACGCGGATCGAAGCGCCTGTCTCGCGCTCGGCCACCATCGGCGCAATTACCAGTTCGGCAAGCGTCTTCCATGCGTCGGTGTCGCGGAAAAATCCCGAGACGCTTATCATGAGGTCCCTGATCAGCGTGGCGGCTTCATCCGGACTGGCGCGCAATTCGTCGATATATGCGTCTAGCGTTTCGATGTTTCTCAGGCCAAGACGCCGGTGAACGCGCCGCCCGAGCGTCGCTTGCTTGTAGCCGCGAAAATCGTGTCCGCCGCGCGCGCGCAACAGATCCAGAACATGATCGAGCGTCGCCTGGCCACCCGGCGAGGCGATCTCGGCATCGACGGGCGCCGAAATGTAATCGTGGCGGATGTAGGCCAGCAGGATCTCCGGCATCTTTTCCGGCGCGAGGATGTGATCGGCCATGCCCGCCGAAATCGCGCTTCTCGGCATGCCGTCGAATTTGGCGGTCTCGGGCGCCTGCACGAGGCTCATGCCACCCTCCGCCCGGATCTCCTTCAGCCCCTCGGTGCCATTGCTCCCCGTGCCGGACAGCACGATGGCGATCGCCCGTTCACGCTGGTCCTTAGCGAGCGAGGAAAACAGAACGTCGACGGGATGACCGTGGCCGCGCGGCGCGACCGGCTTGGCCATGTGCAGCGCGCCTTCGCGAACCGTCAGGTCGGAATCGGGCGCGATCACATAGACGTGGTCGGGCGCAAGCCGCATGCCGTCCTTGACTTGAACGACCGGCATGGCCGTGCGGGCGCCCAGGACGCGCGCCAACTCGCTTTCGCGCTTCGGATCGAGATGCAGCACGACCACGAAGGCGCAGCCGCAGTCTGTCGGCATGGCGTCGAAGAAAAGGCCCAGCGCCTCGATGCCGCCGGCCGACGCGCCGATGCCGATAACCGGAATTGCCGCTGTTTCGGCCACGCGGCCCGATGCCTCTCGCGCGTCGTTCGTTTTCGCCTTGGGCTTGCGCCACGGGCGATTGCCTTCGCCGTTCGATTCCCCGGTCATGGACGCCTCACCCGCACAATCTGCTGGACACCACCGTGGTCCCCGACGCCACCGTCGGCCACGCGACAATGCCCGGCGGGCTGCCGGGTTGACTGTTACACGCGCGCGCGCGTCCCGCAAGGGACAGGCCGGCGTCAGCCTTCGGTCGTTCCGTCGCGTCGCAGGCGACTCTCGCGGCTGGTCCGGCGCGATGGAAGGTCACAAATCATTCGAGCCGGCGCCCAGAGCGCTTCTTGGCTCTACTGGCTGACGGAGCGCCGGTAACACTGAAAGGACTGGGCGCGGTGATGTGGAGCGCCCAGCGCGGAGGCGCTGGCTCGGTCAAGTGGGCGGCAATCTTATCCCTGACGACGGGCCCACCTCGTCGTCAGGGAACGCCGCAGCTTTGTTCAACGGCTGCGCGCCAGGAAACATCGCTTCTGAATTCTGTGCCAGACAGACGGCTAATTGCCGCTACGCCGTGAACGCCATCTCCGTGAAATCGCCCATGCGCCCATGTCGCCAACCTGTAAAGACCACCTTAACGCCGCTTGTCAGGCATGCGATCGTTCGCGGTGTCGGGATCTTGGGCGTCGTCTCTCCCAGGGCGGTTCACCACCCGGAGCGACGCGCTTGTGTCTATTTTTTTGCCACAAACGCCTGTGTCGACTAATGTTTATGGAGCCATTGGTGCACGCGCGCGTTGTGGGCAGCTCGGTCGGAGAAGGTGGAAGGGGTGGGATGTCGTCCAAGATCAATATACTGGTGGTTGAAGACGAATTTCTGATCCGTATGGACCTTGTCGATTACCTGTCGGTCGAAGGGTTCGAGGTGTTCGAGGCCGCCCACGCAGATGAGGCCATTGCCATCCTGGAAGCAAATGACCAGATCCAGGTGATGTTTACGGACGTCGACATGCCCGGCAGCATGGACGGCCTCAAACTTTCCGCGGCAGTGCGCGACCGCTGGCCGCCGGTCAGGATAGTGGTTACGTCTGGCCACCGCGCGGTTGCGCTGACGGACCTTCCCGAAGGCAGCCCGTTCTACGCCAAGCCGTATGACCACGCCGCGATAGCCGCATCGTTGCGCGACCTTCTCTAAAGCTAGCGGCATCACGTATCAGCATTCCCGTCTTGCGACTCGGCTTGGAGCCGAGGCTTTTGCGCCTCCTGCCCAGCCGACGCCGAGAGCTGTCATTGAGCGATGCGGTCGGGATTTACTTTCAGCGTGACCACGAGCCCGTCTTTCGCCCAGTCATAGGCAATCGAGCCGCGCAGATGCCCCGTGACGCTTCGCTCCAACAGCTTGCTTCCATAGCCTCGCGCAACCGTGGGCTCCTCAACAGACGGCCCTCCACTTTCGGTCCACATGATCGTGACGGCTTCGCCATGGGCCGAGCATGAGACATCCAGCGTGCCAGTTTCGACGGACAAGGCGCCATACTTGAGAGAGTTGGTCGCCAGTTCATGGATTATAAGCGCAAGGATCGTGGTCGACGATTCGCCGACACTCATCCTTGGCACAGACACCCGAATCCGCCCGCTGAATGCGCCGAGATCGTCATAGGGCGCGAGCAGGACGGTGAGCAGGTCGCCGAGCAGCGCCGATGCGGCCTCGGTCTGGCCGGGCACCGGCCGCACAAGATCATGCGCGCGCCCCAGGGCCGTCAAACGCTGTGTCAGTTCGCGGGCCATATCGTTGGTCGTGGATGTCGAGCGCGAGGTGATGGCGGTAAGGCCGGAGGCAATGCTCAGCAGGTTCTTGACGCGATGGCTCATCTCGCCCGCCAGAAGCTCGCGGCCCTCCTCCGCCTGCTTGCGACCGGTCACGTCGATGAAGATGCCGAACATGATCCGCCGGACCATGCCGGCGTCATCGCCCTGACCGCGGGCGGAGATCCATTTGAGTTCGTCGCCGATCATGATGCGGAAGTCGATTTCGTAAGGTCCGACGATCGCACGCGTGGCGTTGAACGCGGCTCGCACGCGGTCGCGGTCGGCAGGGTGGATATGGGCGGACAGGTCTTCAAATTTGACCTCTGTACTGCGCGGTATGCCCCACAGATCATAGGCGCCGTCATCCATGGCAAGGGCGTCCGTGTCCACGTTCCACGACCACAGGGTGACCCCTGCGGCTTCGATCGCACGAACCAGGTTCTTCGGTTCCCAAAGAAGCGGCTTTAGTTGTTCTGCCGTGATGGCCATGGATCCTCGAGGGCGCTACAATGAAAGACGGAAGAACTTGGGTTTATGGCAGAGTGCGACGGGTGCGTGCAATCTGGACTTATTCAAGGTCCGAATAGAAATCGCAGATCAGATGGGCGACCTTGATCGCCTCAAAATCCGTCATGTGCGCGGCCGTCTCCACCGCCGTCGCCTCCATCTCGTCCTGATCGACCGCCAGCAGATCGAGGATTCGGGCAAACTTGATCTTGAGTTCCTTGTCGCCCTCGAATTCGTCGATGGTGGGGTCGTTTGCGGGAGGGGGCGAAATCCTACGCTAAGGTTTTGGCCAACGATATTCTCCGGTGAGATTGATGCGCTCCCATCCGAGGGGCGAGACATGAGCCAGCAGATCGAGCGGCAGTTGTTTTCCTTCGCGGTTCTGACTGGCGACGACGTCGCCAAGCTTCATGGTGTTCCAGAAGATGATGATCGCGGCGAGCAAGTTCATGCCGGCGATCCGGTAATGCTGGCCTTCGGCGGAGCGGTCGCGGATTTCGCCACGGCGATGGAAGCTGATGGCTCGCTTCAGCGCGTGATGGGCCTCGCCCTTGTTGAGCCCGATCTGGGCGCGGCGTTGCAGATCGGCATCCAGAATCCAGTCGATCATGAACAATGTGCGCTCGACGCGGCCGACCTCGCGCAAAGCCGTGGCAAGTTCGTTCTGCCGCGGATAGGAGGCGAGTTTCCGCAGGATCTGGCTGGGCGCGACGCTTCCTGCAGCTATGGTGGCAGCGATCCGCAGGATGTCAGGCCAGTTACGCTCGATCATGGCCTGGTTGATTTTCCCGCCAATCAGGGGTCGCAAGTGTGCCGGCGCAGCCGATGGATTGAACGCATAGAGCCGCTTGGAGGGGATATCCCGGATTCGAGGAGCGAACCGATAGCCGAGAATGGCACACACGGCAAAGACGTGATCGGTGAAGCCGCCCGTGTCGGCGAACTGCTCGCGGATGTTGCGGCCGGCATCGTTCATGAGCAGGCCGTCGAGAATATAGGGCGCTTCACTCGCCGTTGCAGGAATCACCTGGGTCGCGAATGGCGCATATTGGTCTGAGACGTGGGTGTAAGCCTTCAGCCCCGGGGTATTGCCGTACTTCGCATTGACCAGGTTCATGGCTTCGCCTTGCTCTGTCGCGGCGAAGAACTGACCGTCGCTTGATGCTGAGATGCCCATCCCCCAGAATTGGGCCATGGGTAACGCAGCCTGCGCCTCGACCACCATGGCCAACGCCCGGTCATAGGCTTCGCCTTCGGTATACCACCTGGCAATGCGGATCAATTCCCAGAAGGTGTGGGTGTTGGTCGCGTCAGCCATCTTGCGCAGGCCGAGATTGATCCCCTCCGCGAGAATGACATTCATCAGGCCGATCCGGTCGGCGCAGGGCGCTCCCGTGCGCAAATGAGTGAAGGCTTCGCAGAAGTCGGTCGCAGCATCCACTTCCAATAAGAGGTCGGTGATGCGTGTGGGCGGAATCTCTTTATATAGATTGAGAACCAGATCCTCGGCACCATCCGGCGCGGCGGCTTCGAGCTTGTCGATATGCAGAATGCCGTTTTCGATCGACCCGCCGGGAATCGTGCCTGCGCGCGCGGCGCGGCCAAGTTCGCGCAACCGCATGTCGAGGCGCTCTTGCCGGTCGGCCAGCCATTCCTCTGGCCGCAATGGCACTGCGAGACGGCCGCTTTCGGCTACTGCCTGCGCAGGAACGAGAGCGTGTTTCAGATCAGCATAGCGCCGCGAACGTGCAAGCCACATATCCCCGGAACGGAGCGCGTCACGCAGATGGAACAGCACAGCAATTTCCCAAAGACGAGTATCGCCAGCCGCCTGGGCGCGAAGATGGCGATGCCATTTCGAGGTCGGCCGCAAAAAGTCCGAACGTGCCGGAACCCTCGCGCCACCGCGGAGCGTTATCACCGCCTCGATGAGCGGCGCGGCAACTGGCGCTGCCCGAAGATCGAGCAAGCGCAACATACGCGGAGCATAGCGGCGGAAGCGATGATAGCCATTGAGCACGTGGTTGAGAGGATCGCCCGACATGGTCACGGTCAGACTGATCGCCGTGGCAACAAGGGTTTTGAAGCCGTCCCAACCCGAGCCGCTCGCGATGACGTCGTCCAGCGGCTGGCCGTCATCCTGTGCATCGACCAAGGCTCCACCGATTTCGGCGAAGGATTTCAAAGTGGCGCGCACCGCAGTAGCTTCGTCCGTGACCTTCGCTTGGCAAATGCGCTCCGAGGCACGATAGAGCCTGCCGACGATCCGATCATGGGTTTCGACCACGGAATCGGCAAGCATCGCCTGCCATTCAGATGCACAAACGGCCAGTATAGCAAGACGCCTGTCCTCCGAGAGATCACGCATGCCGTCGGCATAATAACGCTCGCCCTGCCTGCGCAGCCTTGTCACCCGATGGGCAGGAACACTGGCCAGCAGATCCTCTGGAAGATCGAGACGTTGAAGGTATTCCAGCCGGTCGAGAAGGCGGTTGGCCGATGAAGAGTTCGAGCCAGGCTCGAACTGCCTCAACCAGACGAACCGGGTCACCCGATCGTCAACCGTCTCTTCGAGCAATTTCAGCAACTGCTCCCGGATCGAGAAAGACAGGCGGTTGGCAACTCTTGTCTCGATCCGCCGCTCAGAATCGACCAGAGCCGTGGCGCAAAGCCGCTCGATCGTGGATGTCGCGGGAAGAACCGTGCGGGTGCGACGGCACTCGACCACAAAGCGACGGGCAATGTCCTCGTTCGACATCGCCATCTCAGCTTCCAAGAACAGCCAGTCTTTCAGCTCACCCGCGCCGCGGCCAGAGAAGGTGCGGTATCCATAGAGTGCCCGCAGGTCGGAAAGATGCTCGTGGCGCGTCTCCTCCCGCGCCGCGTAGTCAACGAGATCGTCGGCGTGCAGGCCAAGCTGCGCGCCGATAAACTCGACCACCTCCGCCGGTATCAGTTCGCCCGGGGTCAGAACCCGTCCTGGATAGCGCAGTGCGCATAATTGCAGGGCGAAGCCGAACCTGTTGTGCGGGCGTCGGCGCTGCGTGATATGCTCAAGGTCTTCATCGCTCAGCGTATAGTGCTTCAGCAGATCCGGCTGCGAAGTCGGCAGGCGCAATAGCGCGTCCTTCTGCCGATCGGTTAAAGTGACGCGACGCGGCATTTATGTTCCTTTTTCAAAACCAGATAGCGTTCAAGATGCTTTGTTTATGATGCTGGTTGAGATACATTTCTAGTGAACAAAACACCCGTGGCCGGCGCGCCGCCTCAAACCACCGTTTAAGGAACATGCTGATCGGATACGCCCGCATCTCCAAAGCCGATGGTTCGCAGTCTCTCGACCTGCAGCACGACGCTCTGCGCGTCGCCGGCGTCGAGCAGGACAATATCTATGAAGATCGCGCCTCAGGAAGCCGCGATGATCGCCCCGGTTTGGCGGCCTGTCTCAAATCCTTGCGCGACGGTGATGTGCTGATGATCTGGAAACTCGATCGCCTCGGGCGGTCGCTTTCCCACCTGGTCAATACGGTGAAGGATCTGTCCGACCGTAAGATCGGCCTGCGGGTGCTGACTGGAAAAGGCGCGGAGATCGACACCACGACCGCATCCGGCCGAATGATCTTCGGCATCTTCGCCACCTTGGCCGAATTCGAACGGGATCTGATCCGTGAGCGCACCATGGCCGGACTCGCGGCTGCCAGAGCGCGCGGCCGTAAAGGCGGTCGAAAGTTTGCCCTCACCAAGGCGCAAGTGCGCCTCGCGCAAGCCGCAATGACGCAATGACGCAATGACGCAACGGGACACTTCCGTTTCCGATCTGTGCAAGGAACTCGGGATCGAGCGCGTCACCCTTTACCGATATGTCGGCCCAAAGGGCGAACTCAGAGATTATGGGAAGCGTGTCCTCGGCTTAGCGTAGGATTTAGCCCCCTCCCGCAAACGACCCCATCATGGCCAGCTTTGCCGCTGCGCGCCTGGCAGCCGGCCGCACCGACAGCGTGCGCCGCGTGAGTTTCGACAATGGCGCCATCCTATACCACTATGCTGTGGTGCAGCTCCTGTTCGGTCTCCTCCTCATCCATGGATTCCCGAGGGTCGCCCTATGACGTCGCTTGACAAGGAAGAACGTCGCCTCGCATCCACCGTTGGCACGCTGATCTTCATCGCGTTTGGGCTTCTGTTGTGGGCCGCGCAGTTTCTGGTGGCTTACGGAGTCAACACCTTGGCTTGCAAGGTCTGGCAGTCGCAATGGTGGTCCGGCGCCGCGATCAGCACGGCAACGATCGTCGCGCTTGCGGTGATGGCAGCTTACATCATGCATACGGAGCGCGCCGCGGCGCTGTTCGGTCTTCCACTTGTGACTGCACGTCGTGAGGGATTGCTGACGACCGGTCGCATTGTCGCGCTCCTTGCGACTCTCGCGATCCTATGGACCGGGATCAGCATGGCTTTCATCGACGCCTGTGTCCAAGGACGCTAATTTCGCATTGCGCTGAAACGCAAGCACCCGCAGGGCATCGAAGCAACGCCAAAGCGAATGCGGCGTCAAAGCAGTTGCCGTAGGTTTCGTGGCGGGAAAAGTGCCGAAGAAGCCCCGGCGTTGTAGCCCGCAGCTGGCATCACCAGTTCCGAGGGGATCGGCGGAAATATATTCTCCAGCAGCGTCAGGAAGGCGATGCCGAACACCCCTTGGCCTCGATCGCGCTGCTGATCCAATCTAACATCGAGTCCTCCGGTCAAAGCCGCTCGTTGAGCAGTCGCACCACGTCGCTTTCGGTCACGCCACCCGGCAGGCCGCCCCAGCGCTGGCGCATGTAGTTGACGAGGGCCGCCATCTCGGCCGCACTCATCCGGTCGCCATAGGCGGGCATCGCCTGCATCCGTGCCTCGCCCGGAAAGGCGTGGGCAGGGATGCCCTCGGCGATGATACGCAAAAGGTTGCCGGGATCGTGCAGCATCGCGGTCGTGTTGCTGTCGAGCGGCGGCGAGGCGTGTGGCTTCCCCTCGCCGTCCACGCCATGGCACCCGGCACAAAGGCCGAGATACTGCTTTGCGCCGTCTTGAGGCAGGTCGGCGGCGGCGACGATAGGCGCTGTCGTTGGAGCGCCATCCATCAGGTAGGTGGCGATCGCCCGCAAGTCCCCGTCCGGCATATGCTGCGTCGAATGATGAACCACCGGCCACATCGTCAGCGCCGCGGTGCCCTGCGTCGACATCCCGGTCTTCAGGAAACCGGCCAGATCGGCCTCGGTCCAGCCGCGGCGGGCCAAATCGGCCGCAGTGATATCAGGCGCCAACGCTCCCTCGAGCACTTCGCCCTGAAGGTGCCGGTCGGTCTTTGCGAAGGCGAGGTTGCGCGGCGTGTGGCACTCGCCGCAGTGCCCCAGCACATCGACAAGGTAACGGCCGCGCGCCCAGGCATCGGACTTGCCTTCGACAGGGGGCAGGCTGCGATCCTCGGGCAGGAAGGCCATGTTCCAAAAGGTGATTGCGGGCCGGATGTTGAACGGAAACGGCAGTTCTGGGGCACGGTTCGGCGTCTCGACCGCCGGCACGCTCATCAGATAGAGCCAGAGCGCATCGACATCAGCTCGGCCCACGCGGTGATACGAGGCATAGGGCATCGCAGGATAAAGGTTCGCGCCATCGGCACGCACCCCCCAGACCATCGCCTGCCAGAGGTTATCCGCCGTCCAACGCCCGATGCCGTGCTCGAGTGATGGGGTGATGTTGGTGCCGTAGATCGTGCCCATTGGCAGATGCATCGCATAGCCGCCGGCATAATCCAGTCCGTCCTGCGACTGGTGGCAGGCAACGCAGTCGCCCGCTCGCGCAACGGCGCGACCCCGTTCCAGAAGCGCCGCATGCTGGTCGGCGTCGAGTCTAGTGAAATCGACCGTCGCAGGCTCGACGGGGCCGGGACCGGCGTTCTGCCACCAGAGCCCCCCTACCGCGACCAGAGCGACCACAAGCAGGAATGCGGACCAGCCGACGAGCCGCCTCATGCCCCATCCTCCGTCAGTGTCAGGCCGGGGGTCTCAAGGATCAGATCGCGCGTGGCGCCAAGGTAGCGGACATATCCGGTGCAGCGGCATATATTGCCGTTCAGCGCCTCCAGCACGGTCGCCTCTACATCGGCGCGGGCAATGGGCGCGCGGGCAAGGCGTTCAACCAACGCCGTTGCCTCGTTCACGAAGCCGGGCGTGCAATAGCTGCACTGGAACGAGAAGTGGTCGAGGAACGCCTGCTGGACCGGGGAGAGTTGCGCGATCTGGCCCTGCGCGTCGCGCGTCGCATGGCCTTCGACGGTGCGCACGCTGCGCCCGTCGAACCAGATCGCACCCGTGACGCAGGCTGCCATGGTGCGCGCGCCATCGGCCATGTCCACAAGTACCGCGCAGGCGCGGCAGACCCCCTGGCCGCAACCGTAACGCGTGCCGGTCAGGTTCAGATACTCGTTCAGAAATTCGAGCATCATCAGATCCTCGGGCACGTCGATCGGGCCCACGGAATTGCCGTTCACGGTCATGCTGATCTCGGTCATGCCAGTGCCCGCCGGATTGTCTCGGCCTTCAGGGGGAAGGCGTAGAAGCGCACGCCCGTCGCGTTGTGAACCGCATTGGCGATTGCGGCGACGACAGGGATCATCACCACCTCGGCCATACCCTTGGGAGGATCTGTCGACGACAGCGGCGGCAGTACATGGCCGGTCTGCGACCAGACCGCGACATCGGACGCGCGGGGCAACCGGTAACGGTTGAAATTCCAGGTACCGTTGCCGGGACCATCCTCATAAAGCGGCAGTTCTTCGAACAGTGCGTGGCCAATGCCCATCGCGATGCCACCCTGAAGCTGGCCCGAAACAAGTTCAGGGACGATCTGAGTGCCGCACTCAAGCCACGAGCGGTGCGAGATCAGACTTACCTCGCCCGACCCCGGCGCAACCGAAAGCTCGACCATCGTAGCGCAGGGCGCGTAATAGACGACCGAGGCATTGTTGCGCTGCACCGGGGGATAATTGACGGAAGTGCGCTGAACGAAATGATATCCGCCGTCCGTCATCAATGCCTTCCGCCCGTGCGGCGCGCCCTCGCCCCACTTGATGGCCATCGCGTCGATGGGGCATTCGAGGGTCGCGCCATCAAGGCTGAACTGCGCTTCTGCCCAAGCCCAGCGGTTGAAGGTGTGCACCGCGACGCCGGTGATATCGCCCCGGGCGTGGGCGCGCCCGGCAAGCCGTTCCAGCGAAAGGGGTTCGAGCCCGCGGGCCACAAGATGGCCGTCGCGCCATTCAGCGTCAGCCAGACGCACTACCAGCGGCCGTGCCTGCCCGCCACCGATGCCCTCGGTCCAGATCGACAGAGCGGCATTCCAGAGGCCCAATTCGAATAGCAGCCGCGCCGCCTCGCGCGTGGTATGCCCCATGTAATAGGCCGAGTTCGAGGCCGAGCGCGGCGAGGTGATGCGCGGAACCCAGCGCGGATTCTGCGACCGGCGATCTTCTTCTTCCTGGCTCATCGTATACGGCTCATCGGTGGAGGTGAGCGGCAGGCTGGGCCATTCCACCGCCGCGAAATCCACCGTGTCTGCCGGGCGGCCGAGATGCTCGGCCGGAATCAGCATCTGCGCCGTGGTCGAGCCGCAGCCGATCTCAGAGGTGACGTGGCGCATGTGCAGCTTGCCCTTCGGCGAAAGTTCGATCTGCACCATCGCAGCCTCGGCGCCCGTGCCGTAATCCTTGTGCACGCAGGCGAAGCCCACGCCGTAGCGCAATCCGGGATGCGCCGCTTCCCATTCCGCCTTGCGGTCGGCCCGTCCGGTCCAGAGCGGATCTTGCGCGGCAAGTGCCAGGATTTCGTCGGCGCGCAGGGCGCCGCCGGGTACCGCGCCTTGCGTGTTCTTCCAGCCGGTATGAATCACGTTGCGGCGGCGCAGGTCGATGGCGTCAAGGCCCATATCATCAGCGATCTCGTCGACCAGCATTTCGGTCGTGGCCATGGATTGCAGCGTGCCGTAGCCACGCATCGATCCCGCCGTTACCGCGCGCGACGCATCAACGCGTACCGCCAGATCGCTTTTCGGGAAGTAATAGACCGATTGCAGCGCCGAGGCTGCCACAGTGCCTACAGAGGGCGAGAAGTTCATGACCCCCCCGCCATCGCCGACCAGATCGGCGGCGAGCGACTGAAACGTGCCGGTGGCTTCATCTACTGCAATCGTCGTTTCGATGTCGAACGAATGGCGCTTTAGCGCGGCCTGAA
The DNA here is from genome assembly GCF_015500055.1 of Mesorhizobium sp. NBSH29. Lineage (NCBI taxonomy): Bacteria > Pseudomonadati > Pseudomonadota > Alphaproteobacteria > Hyphomicrobiales > Phyllobacteriaceae > Mesorhizobium > Mesorhizobium sp. NBSH29. Next base: position 38,227 of record NZ_CP045493.1, on the reverse strand, counting down.
AATGCTCGTAACGGTCGAGCGCAAGACGAACGGGGCGCCCGTCGCCGTAAAGCGCCGCGACCGCGACGTAGTAGGGATGGACGTGATGCTCCTTCTGGCCATAGCCGACCGTGTAGCCGGGGTAGAACTTCAGATCGTTGAAACCGAACCGTGCGGCCTTTGCCATCTGGGCAATATGCTGGGCGTTGGTGACCGGCGACTGCGATCCGGTCACGACATGCAGGGTACCGTTGGCCGCATCGAACCAAGCGTTTCCGTTGTCGGGTTCGAGTGCTGCTGGATCGACCGATTGCGAATGAAATTTGCGTTTCCAGACCCGCCAACGCGTCGGCGGGTTAGCAAGCTCGTCGCGCAGCGTCCGTGCATGGTTCAGCGCCCGGCCGCCCGCATCGCCTTGCGCATCGCCGACCGGCCATTGCACCTCGCCAGACGACAAGTCTGCAAACACCAATGTGTCCTTCAACGGCGAGAACACGTCGGGCGCCTCGGGCCGCTCGCCGCCGATCCGCACGAAGCGAGCGGCACCATAGGGCGCGCGTTGGGGCGGCGTGGCAGCCGCGCCATAGCGCACAGCATCCTGGTTAAACCGCAAGCGTGCCTTCGCCGCACGAAAGCGCCCGTAGTCGTGCCAAATCAGGATGGCAAGCGGCTGACCGAGGTAGGTGGCACCTTCGCCCCTCTTCAGCAGCAGTCGGCCGTAGAAATCAGCATCGACCATCTGAACGCCATCGCGTTCCAGTTCATCGTCGGTCACCAGTATGTCGGGCGCCAGCGCGCCAAGCGGCTCGACCGTCACGCCGTCGAAAACCGCATCGGTGCGGGCCGCTCGCAGGATCAGCGCGTGGGATTGCGCCTTGGGCCAACCCTTCATGTCGCGCGCGCGAATATCGATGGCAAAAACCTTGTCGCCCGTCACCTTCTGGATTCCGTCGCGCCGGAAGCGCACACGGCCGCCCTCAATCCAGTTTGGAGGCTGCCCGACAGTGCCGGTCTGAAGGTCCGCCAGCCCCGAGCGCAGCGGCAATATGCTGATGGCAGCGCCAGCTGCCGCCGTGGTCAGGAAACCGCGTCGGGTCATATGGGCGGGGGGCATGAATTCTCCTGCAGGTTCTGCGCGTAGACGGGAGTCACAGCTCAACGTGACACGTCGGCATGAGGTTCCGTGAAGCCGCGACAAAGGCCGGCCTGGCCTCGGGGACCCGCCCCGGGGCCAGCTTTGTGGGCCGCCACCCACAGGACGCAAAACTGCCGCCTGAGGTGCGACCATATGTCGATGATCCCGCCCGCTTCACCTTTCGAAAAGGCGGAAGGCAGGCAGTGTCTTAGTTTGAAATTTTGGGGTTTCGACGCAGGTGTCGCGTCCCGCCGGCGGTTCCTATATGTTGATGGCAGGAGGATAGAATCGATGGCATACGACGATCAGATCACGAAACGCCTCGCGGCGATTCATAGCCGCCTGGATCAGATAGCGAAGGAAGAGGCGCATCCAAATTTGCTAGGTGGCGAAGCATCGCGCCGCGTATATGATACCCAAAGAGACCTTCTAATCGCTGAGACAGAAGAACTCCTGGATCGATGGGAGAGGTTGCGTGATGCCCACCAGACTCCAGAGGCAAACTGAGTCACTACCATAAAGTGGGTCGGCTTGGCGTGCAGCGCGCAACCAGTCTGGCGAGCGCCACTTCTCGGGCGGCATCAACAAGGCAGGTGGCGTCAACATGCGCGCGTTGCGCAATTGCCGCAACAGTGCTGATGCACAGCGGGGAGCGCCTGTCGAGGCTGAGAAGATGGGCTGTGCAGATCGCCCGCCGCCGGGGAGCAAGCGTGCCCATTGCGCAAGTCGCAGGCCTCGCATCACGGAGGACGAGGGCGGTGGTCATGCGGTGTCAAGGGCGGAGCAGTTCCAGGCCAGCGCGGCGGAGTAAAAGCATGCCATTGGCGTTAGAGTGCCCGACACAGCAAAGGGGCCGAATCGGGCGTCTTTGCTGTGTCGGGGGCCAAGCTCGAGGATTAGGGTTTGCTGATCTCGCCAGTGTCTCCGTCGACGATGTCCGTGGTGGTCTGGTTTTGCTCCGCCCCGTCCGCCGAGGCGGCTCCGCGACGGCCGGCGGGTTGCTTGAGCCGGTAGGTGTCGCCATTCATCATTAGGATATGGCATGGTGGGTCAGCGCTCGTGGAGCGAGGTTCGGGGCAGGCCTGAAGTGCTGCGAGTCGGCATCGGCGGCCGGGGACCGGTGGCGTCGGTAGAGTGCCGACATAGCAACAGGAGGCGAAGATCCGGTTCCCCTTCTCCATCACATGGCTTTCCAACCTCTGGGACCGCCTCCGCACAAGCTTCTGGTTTCTGCCGTCGTCGATGGCTCTACTCGCCATCGCTCTTTCGTTCATCCTCGTTCAGGTCGACACTTGGCTCGGCGTGAAGGTCGTCCGCGAACTTGGCTGGAGCTACGCCTTTGGGCCAGAGGGAGCACGGGCGATCCTCTCCGCGATCGCGAGCTCTATGATCACGGTCGCCGGCCTCACCTTCTCCATCACCATGCTGACGCTCCAGCTCGCGTCATCGCAGTTCGGGCCGCGTCTGTTGCGCAATTTCATGCGCGACCGCGGTAATCAGATCGTGCTCGGCACGTTCATTTCGACTTTCGTCTATTGCCTGCTCGTCCTGCGAACGGTACGCGGCACAGAGGACGCGAGCTTCGTTCCGCATATCTCTGTAGCGTTCGGCGTTCTCCTCGCCCTGGCCAGCATCGCCGTGCTGATCTACTTCATCCACCACGTCGCCACCGCGATCCGAATCGAGAATCTGCTCGCGCAACTTGCGGCAGAGACGCACGCCACAATCGACCGCATCTACCCGGAGCGGACTGGCCACGAACCGCCGCCGGTCGGGAGGCCGGTCGAGCAGCTGATCCCGAGCGGCTTCGATCGCGACTCCCGAGCGGTTCGCGCCGCAGCCAGCGGCTATGTCCAGCGTGTAGACGTGGACGCGCTGATGGGGCACGCAACCGACCATGATCTCATAGTGCGTATCGACGCCGGGCCGGGCCGCTTTGTAACGGAGCGTGATACCATCCTCACCGCGCATCCTTCCGACCGCGTTTCCGACGACGTCGCCGACCGCCTGCGCAGCACGCTCGTCGTCGGTCTGGAACGCACCCCGGATCAGGATTTGGAGTTCTCGATCCGGCGTATCGTCGAGATCGCGCAGCGTGCCTTGTCGCCCGGCATCAACGACCCGACGACTGCGCTATATTGCATCGACCGTCTCGGCGAGGCGCTTGGCCGGCTTGCCGAACGTGACATCCCTTCGGGCGTGCGGTTCGACGACGATCACCGACTGCGCATCCTGACCAAGGTCACCTCTCTCGAATCGCTGGCCTGCCCGGCATATGCCGCGATCGCCCGCTACGGCTTGGCAGACGCGGATGTCGTCGCGCTTCTTCTGACGTCCATGGCAGCGCTGAGCCGGGCGGCACAACCGGCGACGCGCAGGGCCATCGCCGATCTGAGCGAGGAGATCCACCGCGAGAGTCGGAAGAAGGCGTCACTCGATTTCGACAGACATAAGATTCAAGCGAAATCGGAGATTGGCAGCGGAACGTCTTGACGCGCCAGCCGGCGGCGGCCGCTACCTGAGCGCGTCGGCGATTTCAGCGATGGAGTGGTTCGTGAGCTCCTTGGCGAGGGTCAGCACGATGCTGGCTTCCAGTTCCTTGTGCATCGCGTCGCGGAACTGGCCGAGCGTCTGCGGATCAGCCACCAAGACGAGATCCTTGAAATCTCCGCTCTGCTTCATCTTGTAGAGCGCCTCCGCCAGTTGTTTGGCAAAGGTAGCCTCGTCTGTCTGGCGCGGCGTCTGCTCCGGGGGACGTGAGCCGGAAGGCCCCTCGTCACGCAAATTCTTGGGCGAAAGCCGCCGCTCCTCGCGCAGCGACACGTCCCCTGCTGGCCCTTCGTTGCGGAGGAGGATGGCTCCATGGCCGTCAGCCACGACGACAAGCGCGTGATGGGGAACGGATTTCGGCATACCGTCGTCTCCTATTTTTGTGGTCATGGATGCCGGATTCACCAGCAGGGTAGAACTCATTGGCCTGTGGACTCACCTCAGTCCTGCCGGTCACCGATCACCTTGACGTCTCACCTTGGCATTAGACTCCGAACCGTTCCGCTCAAGGGTAACATGGCCGATCCGCGATCTCAGGTTTGGCGCACGGGAGGCGATTCTTAGTTCCTGTCGCCAAGATCCTGAATGAGCGCCTTCATTTCATCGATTTCCCGGCGCTGTGCGCCGACGATCTCATCCGCGAGCTTCCTGACGCGCGGGTCGGACATATTGGCTCGCTCGCTGGTGAGAATGGCAATCGAATGATGCGGAATCATAGCTCTCATGTACGAAACATCGGAAACGGTCTCTTGGCTCCGGACGAGCCACAGCGAAACAGCAAAAGCGGCAGCGGCTCCGACGAAGATGGCAAAGTTGGCGCCTTTGTTTGAATACATTTTCAGCATGAATGCCAGCATGATTGCCGACATGGTCGCGCCCATGAGCAAAGCCATCCATGCACGAGTTTGACTAAAGAACACGTGGTCGAGCGCATAAGTATTAATATACATAAGCACGAACATCACAATGGTCGATGTGAAAATCATCGCTCCAAAGCGCGCATAGCTCATTCTGATCTCCCTTCTTTCTGCGGCGGCGACTGCCCGGGCGGGTCCTCCACACTGATGTTTCCTGATACTCCGCGCCGTCATGTCGGGTGAGACTCGCAGCAGTGCGCTATCTCGGCAGCCGTTGCCCTTTACCATCCTCCTTTGCGTCAGTTCACAACCCCAAGCCTCGACCCGCATGAGTCTTTCCCGTTGACCCTCCCAGATCAAAGCCAGGTCGGTCTACCTGCTGCGAAGGGTCGGTCGAGTCTGATTCATCAGCTTCAGTCGCCGGCATACCGTTCTCCTCTGTCGCATCTGTTTCGTCGTTTCCCAAAGATTCTTCGCTCTTTGGGCGCCTATTTGTCGGAATATCTTTATATTCATCGATCTGAAGGCCGGTACCATCCATGCTTTGCCCAGGTTGACGTTGAGCCTTGTCCCGGTTGCTGAGGATGTCGTTCTTTCTGACTTTATCGTCGTCGAGTTCATCCATTGCGCCAGTTCCGCTCTTTTGTCCTGCCGACATTGACTTCCTCCAATTCAATCGTGGGACTTGGTGACCACTCAACCCCTGAAATCGCGAAACGTTGCCATAGCTATGGGTATCATTTGGGATCAGGCTTCGACGCTTGCATACGGCAGGCCGTGCGTGAGGCCGGAACCATTCTCATCACGGGCGGTTAGCGTTAGACCTCCCGTCCGCTGGCGTAAAAATCATCTGTAGCAGTACGCCGAAACGAAACAGGTGATCCATGAGACCTCGAATTCTCACCCTCGCTTCTGCTGCCTCTTTGTGCGTCATTTGCGGCGCGTCAGTTGCACAGACAACAAAGCCAGAAACAAACCCTTGCGCCGCAAATCCGGCGGCGTCTCCCGACGACAAATCGCTTAGCGAACAGCTGAACGACTGCAACGGGGTCTTGGCTCCGCCGAAAGTTGGTGATGGGGAGATCGTCGAACCGGCTCCCCCAGGCGGCACGATCATCGTCATACCTCCCTCAGACGTTCCGCAACAGCAAAGCGGACGCGGCCGTTCGGACGCGCCTGCGTCGTCCCAGATAGAGAATTCTGCCTACGATATTGCCGACCTTGTCGAAGCAATCTCGCGTTCCGCGCAGACGGCCAAGGACCTTGAGACTGTCGAACCCAAACACGTCGACGTTCGCGACATTTCCATCTTGCTTGGCGGCTCAAATTCGGCGGTACTCAACACGTCAATGGCCGAAAACGCAGCAGCCATTGATAAGCTTCGGAAATCGATAACCGGCAATGATGCGCTTGCCTCTGCCGTGCTCAGCAATGGCCTGACGATCGTTGGCATCGTCGCCGCCATGATCGACGACCAAAAGAAGGTGACGCTCTTCGGACGCTGAAAGTGCTTGCCATGAACCTTGATCTTGAGGGCTTTCGGCCATTGTCGAGGCACACCGTTTCGTTGTTTCAAGACGAGCCCCGAGGATCATCCGCCTGGTCGTGATGCTGTATATCCATTTTCACTTTCGCTTCGGAACGGGGAGGACCTGCTGCACGAGCGGGGCATCGACATCTGCCACAAGACGGTTTGGTTCTGGTGGCACCGGTTCGGGCCAATGTTTGTCGCGGAGATCCGAAAGCGGCGGGAGGGGGATGCGATCAAGCACGTGGCGGTGGCAGTTGGACGAGGTTTTCGTGAAGATCAACGGCCAGCGGCACTACCTCTGGCGGGCTGTCGATCACGGAGGCGAAGTTCTCGAGAGCTTCGTGACGAAGCCGCGGGACAGAAACCTGCATTGAAACTCCTGAAGAAAACCAAGAAGCGGCATGGCCCCGCTGATGAGATCGTGACGGATCGTCTGCGATCGTATGGGGCGGCGCTGCGTGAACTCCGCATCGGAGAGCGGAGAATTCGCACCAACCATTCCGAATACGGGAGCGGGGGATGCGAACGTTACAAATGTTCGCATCCGTTCATCCCTCGGTCTTCTTGCTGATTCCGAGGGATGTCGCCCCCTGGTTCCGAGATGATGCCGCCCCCTATTTCGGGGCGGTGGGCAGGGTCTGTTGATGCGTTCAGGTTCGCTTCTTTGGCTTGTCCGGAGGAGGAACCAGATGCCGGCGGAGAGAGTGACCATGCGGCGTGTCGGCGAGATTTTGCGACACCGATTTGAAGACAACAAAGCCATGTTCGTCACGCAGCACCTCGAATATCCCCTTCATGGTGTGGCGCTGCTTCCTCGGCTGTTCGCCGTCTTCCTTCATGATCTGATCGATGACGGCGATGAACGGATCGAGCTTTGGACGCACCCTCCGTCTTGCTGCACCGATATAGCCGCCGCCTGGTTTGTCGCATGCTGCGGGGTCCGGCTGCCGCCGCGGGCGACGGCGGTTTTGCCCTGCTCTGCTAGGCCTCGTCACCGTCCAGCCTATAGTGCAAGGAATAGGAATTGTCGGCGCAATCTATTCTTCCAGTGTCGTTTCCACTGCACTCGTCTCGACAAGCGTACGGTGCACCGGACATTTGTCGGCAATACGCAACAAGGCGGCCTTCTGGTCATCGGAAAGGTCGCCTTGCAGCCGGACGGTCCGTCTGAACCTATCGATCTTGCGCGTGCTCTTGTCGCAGTCCTCGCAATCTTTCCGGTGGTCTCGGTCGTGCCTAACGTCGATCGCCACATGGGTCAGCTGGATGGCTTTGCGACGTGCATAGAGTCGGATGGTCATCGCAGTGCAGGCGCCAAGACCCGCGGACAGGAACTCATAGGGGGTCGGTCCGGTATCCATGCCCCCAACTTCCACTGGTTCATCCGCGAGCAATTGGTGGCGCCCACCAATGAAAATGTCTTGCCTGAACCCAGCCAGGTCATGTTCGCTGACGCGCACGACGCCGGTGGGAACTGACGAGGCATCTGCAGCCTTGGCATCGCCAGTATATCGAGAAGACCACGTCGCGATAATGTCTGCTGCGTAAGTCGCGTCCGCCTCGTCTGTGATCAGGTGATCGGCGTCGTCCAGCGTGACGAAGCTCTTGGGGTGCCGGGCCGCCAGGAAAATCTCGCTGGCGTTTTCGATCCCGACGGTGGCGTCGCGCGGCGCGTGCAGCACCAGCAGAGCCGCGCCAAGATGCGCCAGCGACGATTGCAGGCTGGCGGTGGAGATGTCGTCAAGAAAGTCTTTGCGGATCATGAAATCGCGACCAGCCAGAGTGACCGTGGCAATGCCGTTTTCCTTGATCTCATCAAGTTTGGCGCCGAAATTGTTCGAGACATGCGCCGGTTCGAAGGGGGCGCCTATGGTGACGACAGCGCGCAACCCTTTGATGTCGGGCGCAACCTTGATGACCGCGGCCCCGCCCAGCGAATGGCCGATCAGCAACTTTGGAGGCATTTCGCGGTTCGCCAGATAGTCCGCCGCACACCTGAGATCGGCGACATTCGAGGTGAAATGTGTGTTGGCAAACTCGCCTTCTGAATGACCCAGCCCGGTGAAGTCGAACCGGAGGACCGCGATGCCTTGCATCGCCAGCCGCGCAGCGATGCGGCGCGCGGCTGGGATATCTTTGGAGCAGGTGAAACAGTGCGCGAAAATCGCGCTGGCACGGACGGGGCCGTCAGGTAGATCGAGCCGCGCCGCGAGAGTGTCACCGGAATGGCCCTGGAATGTGATGCGTTCGGTTTGCATGGCGCCCTCCGGTTTGCGATCACCCGGTTGCGGAGAACGAAGTCTGTCGCAACCGGGATTGGTTCAGCTGAGTATGGCACGTGCGCGTGCCACGTAGACACCACCGAGAACTGCGCCAAAAACGAGATGGAGCACAAGTGTCATCACAGGGGCCATGATACCGAGCGACATCCCGAACAGTCTCGCATCTGCCATCGGCATGATCAGGATCATCATGAGCAGCCAGGCGACGATACCGAAGACGATGCCTTTCTTTACAGCGCTGGCACTGGGGATCTTATCGTAGAGGATCGCGAAGCCCCCGCCCCAAAAGATGGTTCCAATCACAAAATGCACGATCCAGCCCGCGGCGAGCGGCGCGCGCATCATGTCACTCAGCATGGCGATGACATCGAGCTCAGGCATGATGCCCATCATCGACTTGCCGACCATCAGGACGGACAACACGGCGGTAGCGACAAATTCGGCCAGGAGACCTGAAGTAAGGTGGGTCATGGCTTCTAACCTTTTCCATAACCTTTTCCTTGACAGGCATCCTTGCCCGAATGCGTTTCTTTCCAACGAGGCGAAGGGACCGGCACGTGTCTGGCTTACGACCGGTAGTCGGGGTTTTCGAAGCCAAAGTGGCACCCGGCTTTCCAGGCGTTGCGGTCATTGCCATGATTGTCGTAGCCGCCCGATGCCTTCAGCATGCGCGCCAAATGCATCAGGTTCCACGTCATGATCGTCGTATTGCGTTGGGTGAAGTCATTGTCGAAGCCGGCGCGGGTGCCGTCGTCACTCTCGTCGCCGTAGGATGGGCCCGGCCCGGCCTCCCCGATCCAGCCGCAATCGGCCTGAGGCGGGATGGTGTAGCCGAGATGCGACAGGGCGTAGCTGATGGTCATGGCGGCGTGCTTGATCCCGTCCTCATTGCCGGTGACGACGCTGCCCGCGACCTTGCCGTAATAGATTGATTGCCCCTTGTCGTTGAGCAGTCCCGACATGCCGTAGAGGCGCTCGATAAGCACCCGGCAGACCGAGCTTTCCTCGCCGAGCCAAATCGGCGTACCGATGACGAGAATGTCTGCGGCCCTGACCTTGTCCCACAGCTTTGGCCAGTCGTCGCGGTCCCAGCCATGCTCCTGCATGTCGGGCTGCACGCCGGGCGGAATGATGTGATCGAGCATATGGATGTGTTCGACCAAGACACCGGCGCGTTGCATCATGTCGCCGGCCACGCCCAACAGCAGCCGTGTGTGACTGTCGCCCGACGATCTCTTGAGCGAGGTATTGATAAACAGGGCCGAGAGACCTGAAAAGTCAATCGTACTCGCGGCGCAGACCCGTGCTTGTTGGGGACTCAGGGGCATGATGATTCCTTCATCGAATGACGCTACGGTTCTGCCGAGCATTTCGAGCGGTCCCTCACTCAGCGGCTGCAGCGACGCATGATGTCGAATGACAGGGCAAGTGAGGCAAGCACGACTCGGGTCACTCGCCAATACCGGCGGATCGATGCGAGCTGAAAATGCAGCCGGATCGCCGCTTGCCTTGAGTTCTTACACACCGGAGGCCCTTGGGCCAGCCTGTGCCGGTAGATCTGTTGTGAAGCTTAAGAACACGACTCCCACATCCGACGCGGTCACGCTATGATTGCTGCGCTTTGCACCGGCCATGACGACAACCACCGGTTTCCGTCAATGTTGAGACAGAATGCAAGTTCGCCAAGTTCGATAATTGCGTAAAGCTCGCGAGTGCTGCAGGCAACAGCGATTGATCATATAAAATTCCGCACGCGCGAAGCCGTCCTGCCCTCATCTTGCGTAGTCTGAGTTCGCCAATGAGGCCAAGAGCGCCCTGCCGGCAGCAATAACTGCTGGGCTTTGAGTTAGATCGTCAGGCGATGTCGCAATCGTCTACGTCTCCCCCGCCAGCCAATCCAAAGGGGATATCCCCTGCCAGCATTTTGTCCTTCGACAACAACCCGGCATCCTCGAGCGCCTCGAAATCCGGCAAATCGCGCAGCGTGTCGAAGCCAAAGTGGGATAAAAACGCCTTCGTCGTCACATAGGTATAGGGCGCTCCCGGCTGCGGTGAGCGTGGCCCGGACGCAATAAGATCCTGCGAGCGGAGAACCCCGATCAGGTCGCGCGACACCTCCTTGCCGAAGAACGAAGAGAGTTCGCTGCGCGTGATTGGCTGGAAATAGGCGATGCACATCAACACCAATCCTTCCGATTGCGACAGTGCCCGTAAGCTCTCTGCCTGGCCTGAGGCGGTGCGGATGACGTCACCAAACGCCTTTTTGGTCCGGTGCTGCCAGCCGCCGGCGACCGAGACCAGCTCGTAGGGCCGGCCGGCGAGCTCGGCGCGGATGTCGTCGATGATCAGCTCGATGTTGCAGGTCTTGCCGACGACGCGCGCCAGAGTCTCACGAGTCGCGGGCGCGCTGGCGGCAAAGATCACCGCTTCGACCCGGCCCATCCATTCACGCCAGCGCAGTTCCGGCGGCAGGTGCTCGAGCTCGGTGTCGAGCAGCGCCGGCTGGCCAATTGGCCCTTTGCGTGCGGCAGATCCGGCCATGGTTACAGCCCAAACAGCCGGAAGGAGTCGCGACCGGACAGCTCCCGTACTGCCTCGAATGTTTGCAGCCGCTCGAACAGACGCCGCGCCCCGAACCGCGACAGGGTTTTGGTGGTCAGCGAGCCGGGCACAGCATCATCGTCGAGCAGTTTTTTGACCACCTCCCCTGCCCCCTTGGCGCGCAGCTTTGGCACCACCGCCGCAAGCCGCCCGGCGCGCCGCGACAGGTCTGCGGCCAGCCGCAAGGCGTCATCCGCGCCCTGCGCCAGCGCCAGGCACACCGCCCTTTCAAATTCCTTTTGCTCTCCCGGCCGAATCCGCTTGCCCCGATCGTCACTGGTTCGGAAGGCTGGGGAAAATACCTTGGCCATCAACAGCGGCACCGGCCGGAGCCAACGCAGTTTTTGCGCTAGCACCAGATCGGCACACCACCAGGCCAGCAATTCCGCTCCCGGCGACACCGAAACAATACGGCTGGCGACTGCCGCGACGGCAAATGGCGCCGGCCGACCGGAGCGGATCAGATCGTCAACTGCCCCCGGAAGATCGGCAAAACCGTCATCCCAGCGCAGGCCAAGCAGTTCGACCACCTCGGCCACTCTTTCGGCGTCGATTGCCGGCGGGCGCGATGCCAGCTGCCGCCATGCGGCCAGAATTCTGCCGGCGGGACCGGGATCGCCGTCGGCAGGACGCAGATACCAAGCATCGCGCAGCGCGGCCTCGTCCTCGGAGCGGCCGGCGAGGCGCACGGCCGCGGCGGCGCATTTCAGGGCGAGCCGCTGGCGCCAGGCGCCGGCCCATGTCGGCTCGGAGCTAACAGAAAAGTCGAGCGAATTCAGGGCTGCGCCGACAAAGAAAGCGGCATCGGTTTCGTGTTCGACCGGTCCGGCCGGCAACGCCCAGGCTGGCACGCGTGGCGGCGACGGCGAGGCAGCAGGCAATGGCTCGGCACGAATCATGAAATGGATGATAAATCGACCGTGCGCTTTATACCATCATCGCCGCACAAAAACGCACAGCCTGTCGTGGACAAATAACGACTGATAATGTTGCATTATCGTTCGTTTTGTTCTCTATATGAGAAATGACCCGAAACGTTGAGCAAAACCCAAAAAATCACGTCGAGCGACCTTCCGGACCGTCCCACAGCACGGGCGCGGATGACGATGTTTCCGCGCGGCCGTCGGCCGAGCCTGACACGTTTAGAGAAGACGACCTGCCGGATATCATCGACCTCGTCATGGAGATGGGCAAGGCGCCGGACTACCATCTGGTCGATGCCCCCTCCCCCGCGTTGCCGGCGATCGGTTCTCAGCAACGGGTTCCAGCGCATCTGGAAAACCTCGCCGGCCGTGCCCGAGACTATATAGAGGCCGCGAGCTCGGCCAACACCCGCCGGGCCTATGCCGCCGACTGGAAGCATTTTTGCGCTTGGTGCCGCCGGCAAAACCTGGAGGTGTTGCCGCCAGATCCACAGACCGTCGGGCTCTACATCACCGCCTGCGCCTCCGGAAGTGCCGTAGGCACGACGACCAGGGACAAAAAGCCGAACTCGGTGGCGACAATCCAACGCCGCCTTTCCTCCCTGACCTGGAATTATACACAGCGGGGCCAGCCGCTCGACCGCAAGGACCGTCACATCGCCACGGTCATGGCCGGCATTCGCAATAGACATGCCTCGCCTCCCCGCCAGAAGGAAGCGATCCTTCCGGAAGATCTCATTGCCATGCTGGAGACGCTCGACCGCGGCACGCTGCGCGGCCTGCGTGACCGCGCCATGCTTCTGCTCGGCTTTGCCGGCGGGCTGCGCCGTTCCGAAATCGTCGGTCTCGACGTTGGTAGGGATCAGACCGAAGACGGTTGCGGCTGGGTCGAGGTTCTAGAGAAAGGCATTTTGGTCACGCTGCGCGGTAAAACCGGCTGGCGCGAGGTCGAGGTCGGCCGTGGTTCCGCCGACGCCACCTGTCCGGTTGTGGCATTGGAGAGCTGGCTGAAGTTCGCGCGAATAGCCCATGGCCCGCTGTTCCGGCGGGTCTCAGGCCAAGGCAAAGCTGTCGGCGCGGATCGACTTAACGATCAGGAAGTCGCCCGGCTGGTCAAGCGCGCGGCGCTCGCCGCCGGCGTGCGTGGCGATCTGTCGGAGGGCGAACGCGGGAAGCTGTTTGCCGGGCATTCGCTGCGGGCCGGCCTCGCCTCCTCGGCCGAGGTCGACGAACGCTATGTGCAAAAGCAACTTGGCCACGCGTCGGCCGAGATGACCCGCAAATATCAGCGGCGGCGCGACCGCTTTCGGGTCAATCTCACCAAGGCTTCAGGGCTGTAGAGATAAAAAGCCCCCTCCCCTACCCCGTTATAGCTCGGGAAGGGCTGTGAAAGGATCTACTGCTCGAACGCCAAGCGGTTCGAAATGCCTCAGGTTGCGAGTCAGCACTGTTAGGCCATACACGCGAGCCGTCGCCGCGATGGCGATGTCTTCGAAACCCGGCTGATGCGCGCGAGCATCGTCCAGGATATGACCCGCCGCATGCGCACATTTCAAATCGAAAGGAAGGAGCTTCTCCGCGTAGAGATACTCGATGCTTTCCCACCACTCCGTCAGTTGCCGCGCTTTCGTGGTAGCTCGATCCCGTTCTGCCTTGGCGATCCCAGATCTCACCTCGGCAGCCGAAATCACCGATAGGAAAAGCTGAGAACTGGCCTTGTCGAGCCATTCGACCAATTCACTAGAGCCCGGTCGTTTGGCTGGCGCCAACGCGGAAATGACATTTGTATCTACCAGGAACATTAGAGATCGACAGCACGGCTTGGCTTGTCTCCACGCGCCGGAATATCGCCTTCGTCACCTGGAAATGACGCCAGCAGCCGTCCAAAACTTGGAACGTGGGACAGCTTTTGGTATTCGTTGAACGAAAGCACGACTGCTTCTTTTCTACCGTGTCGGGTGATAATCGCCGGATTACCGCTAATTGCCTGATCGACGACAGCAGATAGCGTCGCCTTGGCGTCCTTGAGCTGGATCTCTCTCATTCGCGCACTTCCCATAATGACTATAGTGGTCATATAGCAAGATAGGGTCGCGCTAACAAGTGGTCGGATGGCAAGTGACGCCTACATCCGATCGGTTATCCTTATCCTCTGTGTTTGGAAAACCGCTCTCAATGGGCTCTCTTAGGCGATCCAGATGGCCGCTGACACCAAAAATCAAGCTTCCCGTCGACCACAGGGCCGGCTGATCGGCTATGCGCGCGTCTCAACGGACGAGCAAGCGACCCAGGCGCAGGAAATGGAACTGCGCACGGCTGGCTGTGACGTCATCGTCCAGGAACACGGATCTGGCGCATCGCGTGCGCGCCCTGCTTTGTCGAAACTCCTACGCGAGATTGGCGCCGGCGACACGCTGGTCGTCGTGCGGCTAGATCGTCTGGCCCGTTCCGTCAGCCACCTGCTTGAGGTCATCGATGACCTGACCTTAAAGAACGCCCACTTCCGGTCTCTGCGGGACCCGATTGACACCACGACACCGCAGGGAATGTTCTCCCTGCAGGTCCTCGGCGCCGTGGCACAGCTCGAACGCGCGCTAATCTCGGAACGCACCAAGGCTGGAATCCGAGCGGCGAAGGCCAAGGGCAAGCTTCCCGGCAATCCAGGGGTCCGCGAAGGCCGGCCGGAAGCCTTGGCGAAGATGACGGCGGCTCAGAAGGCGGCCTATGGCACGCGCGTCCAGGCAACAGTCAACCAATGGCTGCCGACGGTGCGGCGCATGCGCCCGGATCACACCTGGGACGACATTGCCCGCGTGCTGAAGCAGCGGGGGCTCAGCTGGACTCCGGAACGCCTCCGCCGGGCTGTCAAATGGCTGATTGCCGAGCACCTGGCCGATCCGGCCCTGCTCAAGAAGTCACCGCCACGCCTACCGGAAGACCGGCTGATGACACTGGTGGCCGGCATTCACGCATCCAACAGCGATCTCACGCTGCGCGAGATCGCTGGCCAACTCGAGCGGCTCCACGAACGGACGCCCAGGGGCGGCTCGAAATGGTCGCCGTCTTCGGTCAAGAACCTGATCGACAGGGCCCGACGCGCCGGGCTGATCGGCGGAGTGGGCGCCGGATAATAAGCCGGACATCGTCACCAGCCTTTTTTCTTCATGCTGTCGCGCAGCGCGCTGCTGATCTCGAGCGAACCGGTGATGGTTCCGGCGTCAGCACCCTGCCCGCTTGACGTACTGGCTGCCGCGGCCTTTTCCATCGCCTCCATCCTAGCGTTGAGTAGCGCCGTAATCATCGGCCACACCGAGAATTTCTGCTGCCGGGCTCGCTCCACCAGGTCGCGCAAATACCCGCCGCGGCTGTGAATATGCTTGGCCCGCTGCAGGATCGCCGCCAACACGATCGCGGCGTTTTGCGGACCCATGGCCTCAGTCGCCTCCTGCCAGGCCGTCGGGCTCACACCCATGCTCGGTCGGGCTCGACCGGCGGCGGCGGCAAGATCCCGCCAGGTCCGAATTTGCCCGCCTTCGGCGTAGGGCACGATGTCCGGGCAGGCGCTCAGCACCATCCCCAACGGCAGATCCCGTCTTGGCAGGCTGCGCAAATTGTCAGTATGCTCGGCGCCGCCGCTCGCTTCATCTCTGTTTCCTAAGCCGTTTTTAATTTCACCGGTAGGATGATTATTTGGGCTTGAATTTTGTATGTGGCGCTCAAAATGAGACTCATTGGCGCTCATATCTTCTGATTTGACAAATAATTCCAACGTCTGATGGACGTCCGCCCAAAGGTCTTCCAATTCGTCGGCAAGCGCGTCGAGAACCTGGCGCGGCGCCGTTCTCGGAAGTCGGGCAATGATCGTCTCGTAGCGGCGCAGAAAGCCGTGCCAGTTGCCCGGCACGTTCTCGTTGATGCCGGCCTCGATCATCTTGACCACGTCGCGCCGACAGATGGTCAGCCGCTCCCTGACCAAGTGAAAAGCCTTACGCTCGGCTGCGGCGGCTTCCGCCAGTTCCCGAAACTCAATGGCTCGCGCCAGGATTGGCGAGAGATCGAAGCCGTAGGCCTGCTCGATCGCGCCGCCCTGCCCTCTCCGAGCGAACCGTTTGCCGTTCGGGCTGTCCCGGCGAATGATCAGGCCGGAGCTCACAAGGTTGGCAAGGTGACGTCTCAGCGTCGCCGGCGACATGCCGTTCGCGCGCCTGATGAGATGCTCGTTTGATGGAAAGACAACAAGGTTGCCCTCCCCCGTCAGTTCCTCGTCGCGATGGAAGGTCAGCAGGGCGTTCAGGATCGCCAAGGCGCGATCTGTCGCCCCGAGAAGTTCCTTTGCTTCGCGGATGTCCCGGAACACCTGCCATTTCGAGACCTTGGCGCCATGTTCGATGTTCCTGGCCGTCACCTGGCTTGAAATCAGGCCAAGCGTCATCGGCCGCCGCCCAAAGGGCGTCGTTGCTACATGCGTCTGCATTGTTTTTCACCTATCGAAAGGCAAAAGAAGTCCGGCCGCCAAAGCGGTGCTGGCCCTACGGGGCCTTGACTGCGATTCGAGGAAGTGCGATTCTCGGGCTACCACACGCCGAGAAGGGCCTTCCGGAATCTGTTTTCGGGGGCCTTTTTCTTTTGCGGGGTTATTCTCCGTTGGTTCTCGTGTCGTTTTGCTGCCGGAACTCCTCGTAGAGTCGATCGAGGTGCTCCGTCAGGTAGCCTCCGAACGCTCGCGCGTCGGGTCCCCTTGCCTTGAGAGCAAGGGTGAACTTCTTCCCATGAGATACCGTCTCAGCTGCGAGGCGGCCGTCTGCGGGCGCCCAGCTGCTCCGGGCTGGGGCCGCCTTCTTCGAACCCGCGCCGGCCTTGGTTGCCTTGAGGTGCATGGATAGGGTCTCAAAGCGCTGGTCGCTCGACCGCGCGGCGCCTGCCGGCGACGCGACGAATTGGAGCGCCTTGTCCAAGTTACTTGGCTTGTCGAGCAGCAGTTTGAGGTCGTACCAGCGGTCACGGCCGATCCGCGTCGCGCGCCCAATGCCCTTCAAGAGTGGTTCCGGCAAGCTGGCAACCGCGAGCATCTTTGACAGCGTGGACTTGTCGGCTCCCAGGGCTGCCATAACCGTCGAGTTATCATCGTCGAAATGGCGATTGACGATATCTGCGGCGAATACAGCCTTCTCGATGAATGAGGTGTTCGCGCGGCCGTTGTTCTCTTGGCCCTGCGCAATCACGTGCTCGCGGTCGGTCATCTGCTTGATGACGGCTCGAACCTTGCGCCCGAGTTTGACGGCTGACAGGCGCCTCAAATGGCCGAAGACCAGCATATATCGGCCTGGCTGCTGGGGATGCGGCCTGACGAGAACTGGCGTGTCCTGCCCACGCTCCCGCACGGCCGCTACGACGCGCTCAAGCTCGTCCCGATAGTCGTCGCCCTCGAGGGAGAACCGGTCTTTGGCAAAAGAGTCGTCTATCAAAGCAGGGTCTAGCTCGACGATTGTTTCGCCTTCGAGCAGCTTGCCGGCCTGGGCAGCCATCTCGTCTATTGAACTCAACAGTGAGCGGGTCGCACCCTTGGCTGCGTAATCGAGAACCGCGCGGTTTTCGGAAGGAGTATCGTCGCTGTTGAGCACGCTTGAGAACGGGTTCTTGCGTGCCATCTAGCCCCCTCCCCAAGCCGTTAGAGCTTTGATCCGCCATGTTTTTTCGGTGATTTTTACGGCCGTCAACTTCCCGAAGCCGATACCTACTCTGCGAACAAGCGTGTCATGATCGCACTCGCGCCACGAAGCTAGTCCTTTGAAAACTCGTGGCTTTTTAGCGTCTTTTACGGCCGTCAACTTCATGGCCGCCCCCACGCTCGGTGAATGAGCCCCTGAATTTCGAAGTTTACCGCGTCGAGGCTCTCGATCGCGCGGTCGTACGTGTCCCGATTGAAATTCGCGCGCTCGACCTCGTAGAGCGACTGCTTGGTGAGGCCGGCGTCCGAGACCGCCGTCGACTTGAGCATAGGGTTCTTGAGGATGTCCTCTGCTAGCATGGACTGCATGAAGCCAAGCATCTGCGCCTGCGGGACATCGGTCGGTTCGAACCGGGTGATCAGATATCGGAGCCAGTCCAGCTTGAAGTTGGCCCCGGCCTTCTTAATTGTCTTGGCGATGTTGCCGAGCATGAGCAGGAACTGGCTCATCGACATGAGATCCAGCATCTGTGGATGGACCGTAATCAATACCGAGGTCGCGGCGCTGAGCGCAGTGAGGGTAAGGTAGCCGAGCTGCGGCGGACAATCGATAATGACGACGTCGTAGCGGTCGTCGACGCTCTCAAGCACCTTTCCGAGTCGGGTGAAGAAGCGCTTGCCTTCCTGCGATGTCTGCATCGCCAGCGGCGTCTCATACTCATACTCCTGAAGTTCGAGGTTCGCAGGGACGATATCGAGGAGCGGGAAATTCGTGGCCTGGATGACGTCCACCAAGGGTTTTGGATCGTCGTAACGGATGGAGTCGTAGAGCGACGGATTCTTGTCGAGCTCCGGCTGGAAGCCATGCAATGCTGACAAGGAGGCCTGGGGGTCGAGGTCGATGGCGAGCAACCGATGCCCGGTCAGCGCGAGGTGTTGGGCGAGATGGGTCGCCGTGGTCGTCTTGCCAGAGCCGCCCTTGAAGTTGACAACGGCGATGACCTGCAGCTTCTCTTCCCGCTTGCGGCCGGGCACGTATTTCTTAGCGTCTGACCGACCGTTCTTGTCGAGATAGTGCCTGAGTTCGACGATCTGTTGTGCCGTGTACGACCTCCGACCGCCGCCGCCGATCTGTGGGGTAGGGCCCTTGCTTTCGAGATGCAGTCGCTTGAGGTTGTTGGGGGTCACGCCCAGGTAGTGAGCAGCTTCTGCCATGCCGAAGGCCCGCAACGTCTTTTCGGCATTCGGCGGAAACTTCTCCATACGCAATTGGTCGAGCTTGCGCGAGATTTCTGCGCCTTGGGCGAGAATCCTGTCGTCGAATTCGAAAGAGGGCAACGCGTCCATCTAGTTTCCGTCTCAAGAGAAAATAGCGCTAACTTAGGATAACGCACCGATTTAGCGCCAGTATGTGCGATTCCCTCGATACGGCAAGAGAAATTGCGTTAACGAAGTCTTAACGCCATACCCGCCTGCGTCCTGAAATCGCTCTAACTCGCGTTGTTTTTCTTTGATATTTCAATGTCTTACCAGATCTTGGGAACTCTCGTATCAAAACTGGGCACTCATACTTCTATTAGGGTGCACACGGGTGTCCGCCACCCGCCTGCGGCGATCCGGCGAGCGACTCACGACCAAGCTCAGCAGAATCACTCATACTTCTACTAGGCCGTGTGGACGAATTTGATCAAGCATAGGCCTGCTGCGAAGCTTACGATTGAGCGGAAATTTCGTGCTGTCTTTTCGCATCGCAGGGCGACGCGTTTGAAGCGCTTGAGCCGCCCGAAGCCTTGTTCGATACGGGCGCGCGCCTTGTAGAGCGTCTGGGCGAAGAAGGCTGGCCTGTTTTTCTCGTTGGCCTTGTGAGGGATCACCGGGGCGATGCCGCGTGTCCGCGCGGCTGCACGATTGGCCTTGCTGGAATAGCCTTTGTCGCCCAGCGCGGCACGTGGGGTGATGTCCGGCCCTATGTCGAGCAGGGTCTCAAAGCGGGTTGTGTCGGCAACTTGGCCACCGGTCAGATCGAACGCAATGATGTCGCCCGAATTGTCCGCCTTGGCGTGGATTTTCGTTGTGAACCCGCCGCGCGAGCGGCCGAGCGCCTGGCCTTGCTGCCCCCCTTTGCGCCCGCTGCCGAGACATGGGCGCGCACAATGGTGGAATCGAACATCTGGATCAGATGGGCCGATGCGCTCATCTCGGCCAACGTGTCGAAGAAGGCTTCGAACACGCCGGCTTTGCTCAGCCGGTCAAAGCGCTTCCACACTGAGTTCCAGTGGCCAAAGCGTTCCGGCAGCGCACGCCAGCGCACATTCTCCACCGTGAAGAAGTGCATGGCTTCCAGAAAAAGCCGGTCGTCCGCAGCCTTGCGGCCTCGCCGTGGCAGGCAAGCGCGGAAAACCTCCAGCGTGTTCGCCCAATCCGTTTCCGTCATCCTCGTGGACATCGCCGACCTCCAAATCAGTCGACAATCCATGAATCAGACTGGATTGGTCAGCGGAACCCCAAAAGCTATACCTGAGTCAATTCGTCCACACGGCCTAGCCGCGCGGCGTTGGAAGCATCGCTCGGAACAAAGCCCGCGGGCCTTCGTTAAATCGACATGTCACAAGCAGGTTTTTTGCGGCTCCTCGATCGGGCGAAATCAGTCTGCGCGATCCTTGTGGCGCTGTGTGTTATCTTTTCCGCAACAGCGTTTGCCGAAATCACTGACAGCAATCATCCATCCGCAGCCTCACTATTGCTCGTTTCACACGCGGCAGAACAACCGAATGTCGCCGCCCGCAAAGCCATCCCATGCACGAATGACGCCCATGGCGTCGGACAATGCTGTTCTGTCCTTCATTGCCTGGTTGGCATAGCGGTAGCTCCACATGCCTTGCCGAATGTGCCACCGGCGTCTCTTGTCAGCGCCGAAACGGCCAGTCTGGGCGCCTCTCTGATGCCGTACCGGTTGGACCGGCCCCCGAAATCCTCGGCGCGCTTCGCCTCGTAGAGCGACGCCAGAGCCAGACGGCTCGTGGACGTCATTGTTCAGCATTCAGGAGAAAGATCATGGGTAACCCCAAACTCGCATTCGCTACAGCACTGCTCCTCTCGGGCTTCGTTTCAGCCGCTGCGGCACAAGAATCAAAACCGATGGCGATGGCTGCGTCGCCATTGCCGGCGCAATGCGGTCAGGCCGCTGACCACAAAATGCCAGACATGGGCGGCATGGACATGTCGGGCATGGATGAAGCCCAGCAGGCAAACATGGCAGGGATGATGAAAATGCAGTCTGCCATGATGCCGGGGATGATGGCCAAAGACCCGGACGTCGCCTTCGCCTGCGGGATGATTGCGCATCATTATGGCGCCATCGACATGGCCGAAGTCGAGCTGAAGTTCGGCGACAACGACGAGGCCAAGCAGATGGCGCAGAAGATCATCGACGCCCAGACCAAAGAGATCGGCGAGTTCACGCAGTGGCTCGAAGCCAACGCAAAGTGAACCCTAGGGAGCGCCGCAGGGCGCTCCCGTCCACACAAGGATCCCGACATGCATCACCTCAGCCCCGAGATGAAAAACTGTATCGATGAATGCCTGCGTTGTTATTCCGTGTGCCTTTCGACCGCGATGGGCCATTGCCTGGAAATGGGCGGCAAACACACCGAAAAACAGCACTTCACGCTGATGTTGGCCTGCGCTGAAATCTGCCGGACCTCGGCGCATTTCATGCTCATCGGCTCCGAGCACCACAAGCATATTTGCGGGGAATGCGCGGAAATCTGCAACGAATGCGCGGATGACTGCGAGCGCCTCGGCGACATGCAGGAATGCGTCGATACCTGCCGTCGCTGCGCGGAGAGCTGCCAGACGATGGCGGCTTAGACAGCCGATTTTTCGAAGGCGCGAGGTTCCATGCCTCGCGCCTCTCGATCAAAGCTGTCACCTGAAAAATACGAACTTCACAAGCGCGGCGATCACGATAACGATGATCGCCAGGACGATCAGGCCGCCTATTCCCATGCCCCACATTATTCCGCCCGACATCATGTCGTTCATCATCGCATTTCTCCCTATTCAGCCGGAACGCCGGCTGGATTTCCGGTTTCGATCGTCTCCCGGACCATCGCCTCGCGCGGCAGCCGCCATCCCTTGACGATCCCGTAGACGGCCGGGATGACGACCAGCGTCAGGATCGTCGACGAGATCATACCGCCGATCATCGGCACGGCGATCCGCTGCATGACTTCCGATCCGGCGCCGGTGCTCCAGAGGATCGGTAGCAAGCCAGCCATGATGGCGACGACGGTCATCATCTTCGGCCTGACGCGCTCCGCCGCGCCGAACATGATGGCGGCATGGAGATCGTCCCGCGTGAACGCGCGTTTTTCAGCTGCGCATCTTGTCTTGACGTCGGTCAGAGCGTGATCGAGATAGATCAGCATGATCACCCCGGTCTCGGCGGCGACTCCCGCAAGCGCGATGAAGCCGACCGCGACCGCGACCGAGGTGTTGAAGCCCAGCCACCACATCAGCCAGATGCCGCCGACCAGCGCGAACGGCAGCGACAGCATGACGATCAGCGTCTCGGTCATCCGGCGGAAATTCAGGAACAGCAGCAGGAAGATCAGCGCCAGCGTCAGCGGCACTACGATCTTCAACCTTGCTTCCGCACGTTCCAGATATTCGAACTGGCCACTCCAGCCGAGCGAATAGCCGGTTGGCAGCTCCACGCCGGCGGCGACCGCGGCCTGCGCGTCGGCGACATAGCCGCCGAGATCGCGGCCGGCGATGTCGACGAAGATGTAGACGGCGAGCTGGCCGTTCTCGGTGCGGATCGAGGTCGCGCCGCGCGTCAGCTCGACCTTCGCAACCTCGCCCAGCGGCACGAAGCCGCCGCCGGGCAGCGCCACCTGCACCTCGCGCGCGATCGCCTGCGGGTCGCTGCGGAGCGCGCGCGGATAGCGGATGGCGACGCCGTAGCGCTCGCGTCCCTCGACCGTCGAGGTGATGACTTCCGCTCCGAGCGCCATCGCGATCACGTCCTGCACGTCGCCGACCGACAGGCCATAGCGGCCGAGGGACTGGCGGTTCGGGACGATGTCGAGGAAGTAGCCGCCGATGACGCGCTCGGCATAGGCGCTGGAAGTGCCGGGCACATTCCGCAGCACCGCCTCGACCTGTCGCGCGAGCTTTTCCATCTCGCCGAGATCGGTTCCATAGACCTTGACGCCGACAGGCGTGCGAATGCCGGTCGACAGCATGTCGATGCGGGCGCGGATCGGCATGGTCCAGGCATTAGACACGCCCGGAAATTGCAGCGCCGCGTCCATTTCGCTCTTCAGGCTTTCGGACGTGACGCCGTCGCGCCATTCCTCCTTCGGCTTCAGGTTGATGATGGTCTCGAACATCTCGATCGGCGCCGGATCGGTCGCGGTCTGTGCCCTCCCGGCCTTGCCAAACACCGATTCCACCTCGGGAAACGACTTGATGATGCGGTCCTGCATCTGCATAAGTTCCGCCGCCTTGGTGACCGACAGGCCGGGTAGCGTCGTCGGCATATACATCAGCGTGCCTTCGTCGAGAGCCGGCATGAACTCCGACCCGAGCTGCCGCGCCGGCCAGACAGTCACGGCAAGGGCCATGATCGCGAGCAGGATGGTAAAAGTCTTCGCCCGGAGCACGCCCTTTATGATCGGTCGGTAGAGCGCGATCAGCAGCCGGTTGAGCGGGTTCTTGTGCTCCGGCACGATCCGGCCGCGCACGAATACCACCATCAACGCCGGAACCAGCGTCACCGACAGGAGCGCGGCCGCGGCCATCGCAAACGTCTTGGTGAAGGCGAGCGGGCCGAACAGCCGTCCCTCCTGGCTTTCCAGCGTGAAGATAGGCAGGAACGAGACCGTGATGATCAGCAGGCTGAAAAACAGCGCCGGGCCGACCTCGCTCGCCGCCTCGATCAGCACCTCGATCCTCGGCTTGTCCGGCGGTGCTCGCTCCAGATGCTTGTGGGCGTTCTCGATCGGATCTCCGTCGGGATGGCGGTAGTAGATGACCGTTGCCGACGGGTGCGAATCTGAAGACATCGGTTCCGGCTCGGCGCCAAGCGCTCGCATCGCGATCGCCTTTATGTCTCGCACGCCGGCGGTCGGGACAGACAGATCGCGCTGTCCCGCTAAATATCCGCCGACGCCGGTTCCCACGGCAACAACAAACGCCAGGAATGCTCCGGCCCTGCTCATTGGACGACCTTAAGAACCAGCCTGCTCTCGACAGTCTCAGCCTCGCCCTGCACCTTTGCGGCGATCGAAAAACGCCAGCCTCCGGCCATGACCAGATTGGTCCTGAAGCGATAAACGCCGGGTTCGTTGGACGGCATCGCCTCTACGGGCGAGGTCATCGCCTCCATTCCGTCGGGCTCCATGTCCATCCGGGTAGCGAAGACGACCGCGTCGGTGACCGGATTGCCTGTCCGCTTGTCGATTAGCCGGACCGCCACGGGCGCGCCGTCACCTTGCTTGATTTCATTGTCGACAAGCTGAAATTCGTAGTCTTTAGGCCCGGCCTCAGCCGCCTGGAAAACAGCGACGAGGGACGCGAGCGCCAGCATCGCGGCGCGAAGGGAAAAATTCGATTTCATGGATCAAGGTTCCGACTGGCATGGACCCGCGTATTCGCGCGGCATTGGGCATGGCGAACGCCATGCGGCTTCGCCCGCGCAGCTTTCGGCCGCACGGGTTCAGGCGCTGAGAGCGCCTATGGCAGTCAGGATTTGGGAGGTCTCGGCGGCGGCTCTCCGCCAAGCGAGGTAAGGACGGCTTCCCAACCATTGAGGTATCCGTCCCGCACCGGGAAACGGACAAACGAAGGCGACTCCGCGA
Source organism: Mesorhizobium sp. NBSH29 (assembly GCF_015500055.1). Classification (NCBI taxonomy): domain Bacteria; kingdom Pseudomonadati; phylum Pseudomonadota; class Alphaproteobacteria; order Hyphomicrobiales; family Phyllobacteriaceae; genus Mesorhizobium; species Mesorhizobium sp. NBSH29. Next base: position 13,835 of record NZ_CP045493.1, on the reverse strand, counting down.
CCGTCCCGCTGAGGAGGCCCGATATGCACAGCGCCGCAAATGGGCAATCCTTGGCGCAGTCCGGTACCACGGACTGGTCGTCCGGGCAGCAGGGCATGTCGACCGGCATCATCGATGCCATCTCAGGCGCCGCCATCGCCCATGCAGTCGACGGAGCAGCCATAGGCGCAAGCACCAGCGCGAAAAGGGCCAGTGGCAGCAGGAGGCGGCTCAAGGGCGACCAGAGGTTCATCAACCCAAGATGTCACAGCGCCGAAGGCTTGAACAGACTCATCATTGTAACGTGATCTCCAAGAAGGTGTCGTCCGGACGTGCCCTTCCATGGACCAGTCTCAGCAGGCGGAGCGCATTCATGTCCGGGCGCGATTGCGTCAACCCCCAAGTTCGGTCCAACTGGCGCCGCCGTCGGTGCTGGCCAGAATGTCGCCTTGTTGAGATGCCGCGAATATCCGGTTCTTGTCCGCCGGGTCGACCGCGAGATGCAGCAGGATTCGTTCGCCCCAGATATCGGAAATCGTCTTGAAGTCGATGTTGGACTCAGCGGACCGCACAAGGCCACGCCCAAGCACGAACGCGTAGACCGAACCATCGGCCGCCACCTCGACGAGACTGACGGGCGTGCCATCCAAGACCGTTTCCCACCTTTGACCCCCGTCCCTGCTGACGGACAAGCCTGCCTCCGTGGCTGCGTAAAGCGTGTCGGCATCCTTTGCCGACGCGGCAAGGTCGATCAGCTTTTCCGGCAGCGGACCAACGATCGACCATGTCTTCCCGGCATCGCGGCTCACCTGGAGCGCGCCATAGGCTCCGTAGAGAACCTGTGGATCGGCAGAACTGACCGTCATCTGGTGGAAGTCGACTGGACCGTTTGCTCCCGGCGAAATCTGATCCCAGGTGACGCCATTGTCGGTGGAAGCGATGAAGCCCAGATTGCCGCCGCCAGCCGGATGGCCGCTGGCGTAAAGCGTCTTCGGGTCGGATGGGTCGGGCGTGAATCCCATGAAGTCTTGCACGGGCGAAATGAGCTCCGTTTTGCCGTCCGGCCCGGCGCGGAACATCCCATGGTGGGTTGCGATGAGAAGCTTTTCCGTATCCTGCATGTCGACGGCCAGCCCGTGAATGTGCGTGCGCTCCTTCAGTTGCGAAGCCGAGAGGGCCTCGGTTCCTGCCGCCGAGCCTGCCGCGACGGCTGCAATTGCAAGGCCTGCGATCAGGTTTGCGGCGATCATTCCCATAAATGTTCTCATCTTGTGCACCGCGCTTGTGAGATTGAAGTTCAGTTGCGGAGATAGCGATACCCGAGCCATGCCGTCAGCGCGATAGACGCTGCCCATATGCACGCGATCACCACTGCGGCGGTTCGGCTCGCGGGACGCCGTCCAGCGAGAGCCGCGGCAGTTCGGTGCTCGGCCATAACCTCCGGCGGGATCATCTTCACCACGGCCAGAATGCCGACCGGCACGATTATCACGTCGTCGAAATATCCCAAAATCGGAATGAAATCCGGGATCAAGTCTATCGGCGACAAGGCATATCCGGCAACGCAAAGCGCCAACGCCCTCGCATACCAAGGTGTGCGAGGGTCGCCGGCGGCAAGGTAGACGGCATGCACGTCACGCTTGATCGTGCGCGCCCAGTATTTCAGCCTGTCGAGCATCGGATGATCCTACCTCCGAACAGGCTCTCTGCGCGAGCCGAACAGAGGCGCCGCTGTCAGGCCGCCTTGTTCGCATATCCCGCAGTCTCTACTGCCTGCGAAATTTTTGAAGCATCGGCGGTAGTTTCGATCGTCACGATTTTCGACGGGAGATCCACGGTCACAGCCGCGCTGCTATCGACACTCTTCACCGCCTTCGTCACGGTTCCCACGCAGTGCCCACAGGTCATGTCAGGCACGTTCAATTTCAGCATTTCAGTCTCCTTCATATGATTTGGCATGTCGCCAGGACTTGAACATGGGGTTTCCAGTCGCTGGAAGGTCAAACCCCAACGCGATCACGGATGCGTTACCGTGGTTCTCTCGCCATGTTCCGGGGTGTAGAAGACGTCCGCATGGATGTCTGCGGCGCGAAGGCCGCGTTCCAGCAGTATCGGTCCGGCGGCGTCCACCATTGCTGGCGGACCTGCCAGGTAGGCTTTCCAGCCGTCGAGATCGCCGAGGTCGGCCGCGACCGCGTCGGAGACGTAGCCCGGCCGGAAGCTTGAGCCGGAATCCTCCGACAGGACCGGGACGAAGCTGAGGTTTGCGTGCCTTTCCGTCAGCGCGGCGAACCGGTCGAGCAGATAGAGGTCGCGCTCCGATCGCGCGCCGAAATAGATGCGGATCGGATGGCCCATGCCCCTGGCGAGCGCGGTCTCGGCCATCGCCTTGACCGGCGCCAGGCCCGAGCCGCCGGCGATACCGAGGATCGGGCCGGAATGCTTCTCCCGCAGGAAAGCTGAGCCGAGCGGACCTTCGATGGCGATCCTGTCCCCGACTGCGGCGCGCGCCCAGATTCGCTGGCTCGCCGCGCCTTCGGGAACACGCCGGACATGGAACTCCACCAGTTCCTCGTCCGGCCGGCTCGCGACCGAATAGTCGCGGGACGGCGCGCCCGGGTAGAACAAGCGGGCATACTGCCCGGCCCTAAAGGTGAAAGCGCCGCGATCGTCGAGTCGGACCCGGATCAGCTTGATGTCGTGGGTCGCATCCTCCACCGCCGCGATGGCGCCTTCGAACCGGCAGACCGGGATATCGGCGATCTCGTCGGCGCCTCCGAGCCAGGCGACTGTAGCGTCGGTGAGCGGCTGCGCCCGGCAGGCAAGGATCAGTCCCCGTCCGCCCGCTCCTCCGGAGAGAGCGCGAACGGCGTGTGGGGCAAAAGGGCGACCTCGCCGCTGACAAGGCGCGATTTGCAGGAGCCGCAGCGTCCCGATTTGCAGCCGTGCGGGTACTGAATGCCGGCGGCGAGCGCAGCGAGCAGGATCGTCTGGCCGTTATTGACTTCGAGGCTGCGTCCGGCCTGCGGAATGAAGACTTTCGGCATGGAAGTATCTCCTCTCAGGCGGCTTGGATGAGGCCGAGAGCGGCCGCGATCCGGGGTTTCTGTTGCGGGAAGGTGCCGTAAAACACGTCGCCGGCGACGATGGTGATCGGCGCCACGCGGACGCCGGTGCGGCGCTTGGCCTCCTCGGCGATCGCCGGGTCGCGGAGGTCGCGCTCGACGAAGGGGATGCCCTGGCTTTCGAGCCATGCCTTCAGCGCGCGGCAATCGGGGCAGGTCGGAGTGGAAAAAATCTCGATCCAGGGATGGTGATGGCTGGACATGGCTTTTGCCTTCGAAAATCGGGATGGGATGAGGGAGCCGCCTGGCGGCGGCTCCACATTCATTCAGCAGGGGCGAGCTGCGTCTCGCCGACCGCGGGAGCGCTTTCGCCGCGCCCGAGTGGCTGGCGGAAGGCCTTCAGGCGCAGCGCGTTCGACAGAACGAAGATGCTGGAGAACGCCATCGCGCCCGCAGCGAGCATCGGCGACAACAGCCAGCCATAGGCCGGGTAGAGCAGGCCGGCGGCGACGGGGATCAGCAGCACGTTATAAGCAAAGGCCCAAAACAGGTTCTGCTTGATGTTGCGGATCGTCGCCTTGGACAGCGCGATCGCGTTCGCCACGCCGCGCAGGTCTCCCGACATCAGCACTACGTCGGCCGATTCTATCGCCACATCCGTGCCGGTGCCGATGGCGATGCCGACATCGGCCTGGGCCAGTGCGGGCGCATCGTTGATGCCGTCGCCGACAAAGGCGATCTTGCGGCAGTTGGCGGCGAGCCGCTTCACGGCGTCGACCTTGCCGTCCGGAAGCACCTCGGCGATCACCTCGTCGATGCCAAGCCGGCGCGCGATCGCCTCGGCGGTGCGGCGGTTGTCGCCGGTGATCATCGCCACCTTCAGTCCCAGCGCATGCAGCGCCTTGATCGCTTCCGGCGTGGTTTCCCGAACCGGATCGGAGACCGCGATGATTGCCGCCAGCCTGCCGTCGATCGCCGCATAAAGCGGCGACTTCCCCTCTTCGCCCAACCGGCGCGCGGCATCGGCGAACACGGACAGATCATGGCCGAGCTTCGCCATCAGGCGATCCGCGCCGACCTCGACCTTGCGGCGGCCGACCATCGCTTGCACTCCATAGCCCGGTGTGGCTTCGAAGCCGTGGGCGGCTTCGAGCGTTAGCCCCCGACGTCCGGCCGCCTCGACGATAGCTTCCCCAATGGGGTGCTCGGAGCGTGTCTCCACCGAAGCGACCAGAGCCAATACCTCGTTGCGGTCCAGCCCTTGAACGGTCACCAGGTCGGTCAGCTCCGGCCGGCCGCAGGTCAGCGTGCCTGTCTTGTCGACAGCGATCACCTCGGCGTCCCGGAGCGTCTGGAGCGCGTCGCCCTTGCGGAACAGCACCCCCATCTCGGCGGCGCGCCCTGTCCCGACCATGATCGAGGTCGGCGTGGCGAGCCCCATGGCGCACGGGCAGGCGATGATCAGCACCGCCACAGCGTTGACCAGCGCGAAGGTGAGCGCAGGCTCCGGCCCAAACACGAGCCAAACGAGGAAGGTGAGCGCAGCCACCGCGATGACGGCTGGCACGAACCACATCGTCACCTTGTCGACGAGCGCCTGGATCGGCAGCTTTGCGCCCTGCGCCTGCTCCACCATCCGGATGATCTGCGCCAGCACGGTGTCCGCACCGACCTTGGTCGCCCGATAGGAGAAGCTTCCCGTCTTGTTGATGGTGGCGCCGACAACCTGCGCACCCTCTCCCTTGGAGACGGGCATGGGCTCGCCTGTGATCATGGATTCATCGACGAAGGACGAGCCCTCGACGACTTCGCCGTCTACCGGCACCTTTTCGCCCGGCCTGACAAGGACGATGTCGCCGACCCGCACCTCCTCGATCGCAAGTTCGAGGCTCTGGCCGTCGCGGACGATGCGGGCGGTCTTGGGCGCAAGCCCGACCAGCCGTTTGATGGCTTCGCTAGTGCGCCCCTTGGCCCGCGCCTCCAGAAAGCGGCCGAGCAGGATCAGCGTCACGATCACGGCCGCCGCCTCATAATAGACATTGGCGGTTCCGGCCGGGAGGGTTTGCGGCGCAAATGTCGCCACGACCGAATAGCCCCAGGCCGCGATCGTGCCGAGGGCGACCAGGGAGTTCATGTCGGGCGCGAAGCGAAACAGCGCTGGAACGCCTTTCTGATAAAAACGCAGGCCCGGCCCGAACAGCACCAAGGAAGCCAGAGCGAATTGGACGAACCAGCTCTGTCGCATCTCGATGTTGTTCATGACAAAATCGTGGATGGCGGGCACGAAATGCGATCCCATTTCGAGGACGACGATCGGCAGCGTCAGCGCCGCCGCGACAGCGAGGCTGCGCTGCAGCCGCGTCATCTCGGCCGCACGGGCTTCCTGCTCCTGATTCCCGGTTTCGGTCGAAGCGGCGCGCGCTTCGTAGCCGGCGGCGCGGACGGCCCCGATCAGGCTGCCGATATCTACCACGCCGCGCAGATAGCGGACAGCCGCGCGTTCCGTGGCGAGGTTGACCGAAGCGTCGGTCACGCCCGGTACGGCCCTCAGCGCCTTTTCGATCCGGCCGACGCAGGACGCGCAAGTCATTCCTTCGACGGAGAGTTCGACCTTGTCCTCCGGCACGGAATAGCCGGCGTCCGCGATGGCCTGCACGACAGCGCCGACATCCGGCGCTCCTGCGAAGGTGACTTCTGCGCGCTCGGTCGCGAGATTGACGGATGCCTTGGACACATCCGGCAATTTAGCGATGGCGCGCTCTACCCGGCCGAAGCATGACGCGCAGGTCATGCCCTCGATTGAGAACTGGCGGATAGTCCCGCCAGGAGCGGAAAGTGAAGAATTATTCATGATGCAACTCCGGTTTAAAACGGTGGTGCATACACGTTTGCACTTTCCCACGACTGGAAGGTCAAGGCCTATTTTGTGTTCGCGGCGCCTTTTTGAACAAGGGGTTATGCGGCTGAGCCGACAGCGTTGCAGTTGCGCCATGCGAGACTTGGCGATCATCATACTCACAAACGCGGCAGTGGTCACGTATTCCTCTTGACCTTCCCGTCACTGGAACTTGTACGGTTTAATAAAACTGCATGTGGAGCCGCCCTGCCCTGTCCGCGACGAATCTCAACAGGCCTTAAGTTAGTTGAAGATCGGCGCAAATTCGTCGTTTCCTCCAATACGACTGGCTAGCATGGAAACGTTGGCCATCTTGCAAATGCAGGTTAAGGTTCTATCCGTTAGGCTTTCGCCCAGCGTCCATTCACAATATCCGCCAGCGGGGGACCTCGAAATCATTCACCTTGCCGCGTCTGACGATCACAGCCTGTATCGTCGCCAGCTTCTGGATAACACGCTATGCTCTTTGAAAATCCGCCAGCTGCACGGGCGAGCGCAAGTCGGATCAAAGGCGCTGCCATGCAACGCGTTCCCATCACCGTCCTCTCGGCGGCCGGAGCGATCGCTATTTCGTCCGGAGCGGCAGAGGCCCATGTCAAGTGGTTTGCTCCCTATATCGTCGACGCAGCTCCGCAGCCGATCAGCGAGACACTGACAAACACCTGGTTCTGGACCGGAATCATTCTGGTTCTGCTCTTCCTTCTGGCCACGATCGTCGTCGAACTCCGCGCGTTGGGTCAAACCGTGCTCGCCGGCCTTGATCGCTTGACTGGGCCGGGGGCGCGGCGGGCGGACGATTTCATGCGGGCCACGACGGCCGCCTTCTTCGTCGCGGTCTTCGCCGTAGGCGGCGTCTATCTGACGCCGGATCTGAAGACGCCGTCGGAGCTGGTGTCGTGGGCACAGTTGGCCATCGCCGCAGGCATCTTCTCGCGCAAGACCATGCCGTTTTCGGCTGCGGGTATTATTGTCCTCTGGTTGATCGCGCTGCGCGACTACGAACTTTTTCATCTTCTCGACTATCTCGCCCTCGGCGTCGGCGTCGCCGGCTATCTGCTTCTGGCCTCGCTCGACAACCCTCGCTGGCACGAGAAGCGGTTCACCGTCCTTTTCTGGGGCGTGGCGATCGCACTCATGTGGTCGAGCCTTGAGAAGTTCGCCTATCCGAGCTGGTTCTACCCGCTGGTCGAGGAGCGGCCGTTCCTCACCTTCGGGCTGCCGCGGGACGTGTTCATTCCAATGGCCGGCATCGCTGAATTCACGCTTGGTTTCGGACTGATCTGGAGCCCGCTGGTGCGGCGTCTGTCAGCGATCTCGCTGCTCGTGATCTTCACCACTGCCGTTTACCCGTTCGGGCGCATCGATCTCGTCGGCCACGCGATGATCATGGCCGCCCTTGTTCTGATCGCCGTCGATCCCATTCGAAGGGATTACGCCTCCGAAGCGATCGCACCGGCGCCGGCGCATCAGAAGCGGCGACTGGTCGCCGTACCGGCGGGCCTCACGATGGCGCTTGTGGTGGTGGCGTCGAGCTACTGGGGTCTACACGCCACGTTCTTTGGCGCGGAGGGCGATGCAACGCCCGAAGAGAGGGCGACCCATTCCTACAGTCCGGAACAGCCGCACGGCCCGCAACGCGAGGAAGAGCTTTTCGAGCCCTCTGCGATCGGCGACACTGACTGATGCACGCGACGAAACTCCGGACGTTCTGGACATGGTGTTTCGACGTTGATCGGCACGCTGGATTATGAACACGCCTCGGTACGCGATGGCGCCGATCTGGACCTTGCTTCTCGATGTTTGGTGCAAGGCAGAGCAGAGCGTCACCGAGACGCCTTCGAAGGGAATAGCTGAATGACGCACCCGGACTCCAATCCGCCCGACGCCTCGCTGTTGCGGCAACGAGCGCTTTCCAGGTGGGACAACGAGGGTGGCGCCGGGCCAGATGGCCCACAGAAAGCTCCGGCGTCGAACGATCCAGCTCCGGTTCCGAACATGGGCGAAGCGGAGTTAGTGTCGCTCCACATCCGGGTCATCGCCCTGGAGAACCTGGTTATTGCCCTGCTCGCCGGCGCGTCGGATCGTCAGCTCGAGCTGGCTCGCGAAATGGCACCCTATATATCTCCGAGGCCAGGCTTCATACCTCATCCGCTGACCACTCGTGCGGCGGACCACATGGTTGATCTGGTCGAGCGGGCTTCTCGCTTCCACAGCGGAGAACCGTCCTAAACAAATCCTCGGATCGGCCGCGTCTGCGATCGGTCGCGTAAATGGAGCTTGAAATGCCAAAGATTGAGTTCGAAGACGCTGCCATTCAGGTCGATGCGACGATTGTCGGAGAGGGTCTTGGGATCGCGCCTTCGCTTGTCCAGACTCAGATGCGCGAAGGGAAGATTACCAGCCTATGCGAGCGAGGGGTCGACGAGGATGACGGCCTCTGTCGGCTGACTTTCTTTTCGGCAAGCCGGCGCTTCCGCCTGATCGTCGACGAGGCTGGGAACGTGCACCAACGTTCGTCAGTTAACTTCGGCGAGCGAAATCTTCCGGCCTCGATGCACAGGCCGGGCGAACAACCCCAGCCCAAGGCAAAGAGCGAACGATGACTGTCAAGCCGTCGGATGAATTGCCACGCGCCACGCTGCTCGTGCCTCCAGCCGAAGGCAAGGCGCTACCGATGATCATTGAATCGTCGGATCAAGTGCCGCGCGCCACGCTATTCAAGCGATTTCCGGTCCCGAGGAACTTCAACGTTGCGCCGGAATCGCGGATTGAGCGAGGACGGAAATGGCCGGCTCCTGCCGGCGCCACGCGCGTGAAGACTTTCGAAGTCTATCGGTATGATCCCGATGCCGATCGCAACCCGCGCCTCGATACGTTCGAAGTCGATCTCGAAGACTGCGGGCCGATGGTTCTCGACGCGCTTATTTGGATCAAGAACAAGGTGGATCCGACGCTCACCTTCCGCCGCTCGTGCCGGGAGGGCGTCTGCGGTTCCTGCTCCATGAACATGGATGGTACGAATTGGCTGGCCTGCACGAGGTTCATTTCTGACATGGGCACGCCGGCGACGATCTACCCTCTGGCCAATATGAGGATCATCAAGGATCTGGTTCCCGACACCACGCATCTCTTCGCGCAGTATGAGATGATCGAGCCCTGGCTTCAGTCGAAGACGCCGAATCCCGAGAGGGAGCGGCTTCAGTCCCCTGAAGAACGATCCAAGGTCGACGGCTACTACGAATGCATCCTCTGCTTTTGCTGCACGTCCGGGTGCCCGAGTCATTGGTGGAATGGCGATCGCTTCCTCGGACCCGCCGTTTTGCTCCAAGCCTACCGCTGGCTGGCCGATAGCCGGGACGAGGCGACGGGAGAACGGCTAGATAATCTGGAAGACCCGTTCCGCCTCTACCGATGCCACACCATTCTGAACTGCACCCGGACTTGTCCCAAGGGGCTGAATCCCGGAAAAGCAATCGCCGAGATCAAAAAGATGGTGATCGAACGGCAAATCTAAATCGCCTCAGAACTGGAAAAACGATGCTCCCCAATTCCACGGAAAAGCGGATCCGACCGCTTTCTCCCAATATCCAGATCTATCGCCCGCAGTTAACGTCGGTCCTTTCGATCGCAAACCGGATCACCGGCGTCGCGTTGAGCGCCGGCGCCGTTGTGCTGGTCATCTGGCTGGTCGCGGCGGCTGCGGGCCCCCAGCCCTATTCCGTCGTGCAAGGCGCCATCACATCTTGGCTCGGGCAGATCGTGCTGTTCGGATTCACCTTTGCCTTCTTTCTGCATCTGTGCGGCGGCGTCCGGCATCTCGTTTGGGACACCGTTCACGGCTTCGAGCTGCGTTCGATCTATATCTCGGGATGGGCGGTGGTGGTAGCGAGCGGCGGGCTCACCGTGGCAGCATGGGTTGTCAGCTACTTTGTGGCGGGGTAGAGCCGATGGATCGTCAGGACACGCGCTCGCCGCGGTCTCGAGCCGTCGGGCTTGGCTCGGCCAAGCATGGCTCCCAACAGTGGTGGATGGAGCGCGTATCGGCGGTCGCTCTCGTGCCTCTGACGCTGTGGTTCGTCGCTTCGATCATCGCGCACAGCGGCAGCGACTATGCCGCCTTCATCGCCTGGCTTGGAACGCCGTTCGCGACAACCTTCATGGTGCTGTTGCTGATCGCGCTCTTCTACCATACTGCGCTCGGCCTCCAGGTAGTAGTCGAGGACTACGTTCACACCGGCGCTAAGCTCCCAATCGTGGTAGCGGTCCGCCTTGGCTGCTTTGCTTTCGCTGCCTCCGGCGTCATTGCCACCTTACGCATCGCCTTCGGCGGCTGAGCGGATGATGCATGAGGGGCGTATGGTATCGATGGGCAAGGTTTGCATCGACCTCCGACAAGGACGCTCAATGCCGCGATATGACCGGAAGGAGAAGTGATGTTCGTGGAGAGAGTATTGCCGGCAGCGCGCGAGAAGCTGGTCATGATTGCGGATGACGCGCCGCTGATCGAGGCGGCAAAGCTTCTTGGTGCCGGGACCGATCTCGTCGTCATCTGCAGTCCCACCGGTGTACTGGCGGGGGTCATTACGAAGACCGATGTCGTCAGTCAGATCAGCCACTGCCAAGGGACCATTTGCGCAACGGCGGCTTCATTGGTGATGACCCGGGACGTTGTCGTCTGCCGCCCCGGCGATGGCTTGAACGACGTCTGGTCGCAGATGAAGGAGCACGGATTGAAGAACGTTCCGATCACTGACGATGAGGCACGGCCGATAGGTGTGCTTAATGCGCGGGTCGCGCTTCAGGCACTTCTGCATGAGTCGGAAGACGAGGAGTTATTGCTGCGCGACTATGTGATGGGCATCGGATATCGTTGATCGATATTCGGACCTGTCGTCATCTGGAAGAGCTTCCGGACGCTGGCGCCGTATTCCTGTCCATCGATGAGAAGAGCCAGATCCAGGCGCTCGACCGCGTTCATCCCGGGCTCCCAATGAGGCGCGGCCGCGCCCGAATCATGACGTATGACTACAAGCGCCACGGCACCACGACCTTATTTGCTGCCTTGACGTGGACGGCAAGGTGGTGGGCCGGTGCATGCAGAGACTGTCAGGAAGATGGCTCCGTTATTCGGGCCATAATGAGGCGCAATCCCGCTCGCGGAATTTCCCGAACATGAGCGGCGTCCGAGGTTGTCTCGGACGCCGCTCGACGCGAGTTGACAACAGCGTCGGCGTTACTGCTGGACGTTCTCGCCCGACTCGCCGTTCTCTGACTCCCCGTTCTCGTCGCCATTCTGACCGGACTGCTCGTCTTCCTGAGCAGCGGCCATCTTGGTCACTTCGCCGGAGGTCGCGTCGACGGAAACATCCTGCCGCATCTCGTCGGTGGTCACGATCTCGACTTCGTAGAACGGCTTTCCGTTCTCGCCTTCGAACGACACCGACGCTGCCTTGCCGCCGGCTTTGACCTCGGCTGCCTGGGCGGCCTGTACGGCGGTGATCTTGGCGCCCAGCATGGACTGGATTTCAGCGGCTTCGTTTTTCGAGCCGTGATTGTCGGCGAGAGCGACACCGATGCTGGCTGCGCTGACGCTGGCCGCGATCATGGCGGCGGCAAGAATCATGTTCTTTTTCATTTTAGTCTCCATTGTTGAGACGGCACCATGCCTTCTCTTCGTCACGGAGATTGCCGCACTGTTCTCTCGGCCACTTTGCGCGCCAGTTACCGATTCGTAAGACTTGAGGCATCGCTGCCTCATTTCGGAATGGCACTTTGAAGCGGCCGGCGTTCCGAGCGCTCATGTTGACCACGCTGTCTCGCGGCCTTCCTGCTGGGCTGGTCAATCGCGGCAACTTGCGATGTCAGTCGAAGATACGCGATTTGAGAGGACATTGTGTGGCGCGGTCGTATACGCTGGTTGGGTTGAAAAAGGCAGGATCCTTCAAAATGCTTGCAGGTCGCCAATCGATGGCCCGTACAATCATAGTTGTTGGCCTTGCCGCCCTTGGGGCGGCCCACGTAGCGTCGGCACGAGCCCAGATACAGGATCAGTGGAAACCTGTCGACAAGACGCTCTCCGACTATATTTCGGACGGTTTCGTGATTCAGACAATTCTTCTCGACCATGTCACGCCGGTGTCGGTCCAAGCGACAGTCTATGTCCTGCGCAATGACAACATCCTGGCTCGTTGTACGGAAACGAGGACGAGACGAGCTGGTTTAACCACGGCATTGACCGTCGGATGTGCAGAGCTGGGTAAGCCGGCTGTGAATTAGGGGGCGCTTGCGGAGATGGCGGTTGGACGACTGCCCAGCCGCCGGACGAGACTGTTAAAGGTCGCGTAAGCTTTCCACGGTGGCGCTTGCTGACCGGACGTTTGTAAAGCCCACGGCCGCCATCACCGATACGATAACCAGCGTGACGACAGCGCCGATGTAAAGCCATGGGATCGACAACGCATCGGGCGCCGGGTCGAACACGCCGGTGAGCAGCTTCACCAGCATCCATGCGGTCATTGTCCCGGAGAGCAATCCAAAGATTGTGCCACCGAGGGCGACAAGGGCGCCTTCAGCCCAAAGGAACGAACCGAGTTGATCGCGCTTTGCTCCAATAGCGGTCAGGATCGCAAAGCTCCGACGGCGGTCGATAAAGCCAAGGGCCAGCATCAGACCCGCAGACGCGGCAGCCATCGCAACCGCGAACGCCAGTTCAGTCGTGGTCAGGCTCGACAGATCGACCGCGGTCAGGCTGGAGCCAATTATATGAGATGCCATGCCGACATCCTTCACCTGCAGCGTGGGATCGCTCGCCAAAGCGGCTTTAGCCGTCTTCGCGAGCTGCGCGGGGTCACCTGTCGCGCGCATAAGAACGTATTCGGAGACGTTCGTCCCGCTCATCTTGGCGATGTAGGCTGAATTCGCCACCAGGAAGGAATCCCGTGGCGCGGTCGGGAATTCACGCGCCACCCCGATGAATTTGAAGGGGACGACGTGGTACTGGTTGTCGCTCGCGTTGATCAGGCGAAGGTTGATCGTAGGTAGCGTCGCCTTAACGGATATGCATTGATCTGGGTGATATCCACCTGTGATGACAAAGCTTTCAAACGCCGACACGGTAGCGCGCTACAAACGCCACCGCTTTCCTGCCGAGATCATCGCCCATGCGGTATGGCTCTATTATCGGTTCCCGTTGAGCTTGCGCGATGTTGAAGACCTGCTTGCGGAACGCGGGATCGATGTCTCGTTTCAGACTGTCTGCGAATGGGCCGCAAAGTTCGGCCGCCAATTCGCCGATCAACTTCGGCGACGCTCGCGCGGCAACTTTGCTGACAAGTGGCATCTCGATGAGATGGTCGTCTCCATCAAAGGCAAGAAGTACTGGCTGTGGCGCGCCGTTGATGCTGACGGCTACGTTCTCGATGCTCTGCTGCAAAGCTGCAGAAACAGAAAGGCCGCTCTTCGGCTGATGCGAAAGCTGCTGAAGAGCCAGGGCATCACGCCACGCGTGATGGTAACGGACAAGCTGCGCTCTTACGATGCAGTAAAGCGGGAGATCATGCCGGGCGTCGAGCATCGTTCACACAAAGGGCTCAACAACCGCGCCGAGAATTCACACCTTCCTGTGCGACGACGAGAGCGCCGCATGATGCGGTTCAAGTCGGCGCGACAATGCCAGTGCTTCATCTCAACCCATGGCCAGATCGCCAATCTTTTCCATCTTCATCGAAAACACCTGACCGCTGCCGGTCATCGCCAACTCCGGGCCCACGCCATCACGACCTGGCGGGAAATCTGCTTGCCGATTGAGGCGTGAAATTCACCCCGAAGCAACTATCGCGTCTTACGCTCGGTTAAGGCGACGCCACCCCCTACAGCCCTGACCTTAATCCCATCGA
>NZ_CP045492.1:300000-377500 GCF_015500055.1 Mesorhizobium sp. NBSH29 | reverse complement strand
AGTAGTGGCGAGCGAACGCGGACCAGGCCAGTGGCAATGATGAGAAAAGCGGAACCTTCTGGAAAGTTGGGCCATAGTGGGTGACAGCCCCGTACGCGTAATGCAAATCATTGTCCTCGAGTAAGGCGGGACACGTGAAATCCTGTCTGAAATTGGGAGGACCACCTTCCAAGCCTAAGTACTCGTGCATGACCGATAGCGAACTAGTACCGTGAGGGAAAGGTGAAAAGCACCCCGACAAGGGGAGTGAAACAGTACCTGAAACCGATTGCCTACAAACAGTGGGAGCCTGAAATGGTGACCACGTACCTTTTGTATAATGGGTCAGCGACTTAGTGTGACGAGCAAGCTTAAACCGGTAGGTGTAGGCGCAGCGAAAGCGAGTCTGAATAGGGCGTTCAGTTCGTCGCATTAGACCCGAAACCGAGTGATCTAGCCATGAGCAGGTTGAAGGTAAGGTAACACTTACTGGAGGACCGAACCCATAACTGTTGCAATAGTTCGGGATGACTTGTGGCTAGGGGTGAAAGGCCAATCAAACTCGGAAATAGCTGGTTCTCCGCGAAATCTATTTAGGTAGAGCGTCGACCGAATACCCTGGGGGGTAGAGCACTGGATGGGCTAGGGGATCTCACCGATTTACCAAACCTAACCAAACTCCGAATACCCAGGAGTACTAGTCGGCAGACACACAGTGGGTGCTAACGTCCATTGTGAAGAGGGAAACAACCCTGACCAACAGCTAAGGTCCCCAAGTTATGGCTAAGTGGGAAAGGATGTGAGGATCCCAAAACAACCAGGATGTTGGCTTAGAAGCAGCCATCATTTAAAGAAAGCGTAACAGCTCACTGGTCTAAATAAGGGTCTTTGCGCCGAAAATGTAACGGGGCTAAAGCCATACACCGAAGCTTTGGGTTTGCAGTTTACTGCAAGCGGTAGCGGAGCGTTCTGTAAGCTGATGAAGCCGTACCTGTGAGGGGCGGTGGAGGTATCAGAAGTGCGAATGCTGACATGAGTAACGTAAGGGGTGTGAGAGACACCCCCGCCGAAAGTCCAAGGGTTCCTGCTTAAAGCTAATCTGAGCAGGGTTAGCCGGCCCCTAAGTCGAGGCAGAAATGCGTAGACGATGGGAACCACGTTAATATTCGTGGGCCTGGAGGTAGTGACGGATCATCAAGGTAGTTCAGTCTTATTGGATTGATTGGGCTGCTGCGTGGTTCCAGGAAATAGCTCCTCCTTATAGACCGTACCCTAAACCGACACTGGTGGACTGGTAGAGTATACCAAGGCGCTTGAGAGAACTATGCTGAAGGAACTCGGCAAATTGCACGCGTAACTTCGGAAGAAGCGTGACCCTTTTCCACGCAAGTGGAGTGAGGGTGGCACAGACCAGGGGGTAGCGACTGTTTATCAAAAACACAGGGCTCTGCGAAGTCGCAAGACGACGTATAGGGTCTGACGCCTGCCCGGTGCTGGAAGGTTAAGAGGAGGGGTGCAAGCTCTGAATCGAAGCCCCAGTAAACGGCGGCCGTAACTATAACGGTCCTAAGGTAGCGAAATTCCTTGTCGGGTAAGTTCCGACCTGCACGAATGGCGTAACGACTTCCCCGCTGTCTCCAGCATAGACTCAGTGAAATTGAATTCCCCGTGAAGATGCGGGGTTCCTGCGGTTAGACGGAAAGACCCCGTGCACCTTTACTATAGCTTTACATTGGCATTCGTAGTGGCATGTGTAGGATAGGTGGTAGGCTTTGAAGCCAGGGCGCCAGCCTTGGTGGAGCCAACCTTGAAATACCACCCTTATCTCTATGGATGTCTAACCGCGGCCCGTTATCCGGGTCCGGGACAATGTATGGTGGGTAGTTTGACTGGGGCGGTCGCCTCCTAAAGAGTAACGGAGGCGCGCGATGGTGGGCTCAGAACGGTCGGAAATCGTTCGCTGAGTGCAATGGCATAAGCCTGCCTGACTGCGAGACTGACAAGTCGAGCAGAGACGAAAGTCGGTCATAGTGATCCGGTGGTCCCGCGTGGAAGGGCCATCGCTCAACGGATAAAAGGTACGCCGGGGATAACAGGCTGATGACCCCCAAGAGTCCATATCGACGGGGTTGTTTGGCACCTCGATGTCGACTCATCGCATCCTGGGGCTGGAGCAGGTCCCAAGGGTATGGCTGTTCGCCATTTAAAGCGGTACGTGAGTTGGGTTCAGAACGTCGTGAGACAGTTCGGTCCCTATCTGCCGTGGGTGTAGGAATATTGAAAGGATCTGTCCCTAGTACGAGAGGACCGGGATGGACGGATCTCTGGTGGACCTGTTGTGGCGCCAGCCGCATTGCAGGGTAGCTATATCCGGACGGGATAACCGCTGAAGGCATCTAAGCGGGAAACCCACCTTAAAACGAGTATTCCCTGAGAGTCGTGGAAGACCACCACGTTGATAGGCTGGGTATGGAAGTGCGGCAACGCATGAAGTTTACCAGTACTAATAGCTCGATCGGCTTGATCGTTCTCATTTCGTATGCCCATCGCAAAAAGCGATGGTTGGCACAAAAGACAACAGCTTCTCGAATAACATGCGTTTTGCCGACCTGGTGGTTATGGCGGAACGGCTGCACCCGATCCCATTCCGAACTCGGCCGTGAAACGTTCCAGCGCTGATGGTACTTCGTCTTAAGACGCGGGAGAGTAAGTCGCTGCCAGGTCTGCCAAACGCATGTTAAAATCTTCTCTTACAACAGACCGCCTCGAGGCGGCATTGGCCGCGCAAGCGGCCTTTCGCTTTACAGAATGTTGTTTTGCAGGTCTCTTGTCGCCTGTACTTCGGTTGACGCGGGGTGGAGCAGCCCGGTAGCTCGTCAGGCTCATAACCTGAAGGTCACAGGTTCAAATCCTGTCCCCGCAACCAAATTTTCTTTGCACTAACAATCACAAAGGCCGCCCATCGGGCGGCCTTTGTGTTTGTGCTCTATGCGAACACGTTGGAGACGTTCGAAAAGGTTTCTCGATCAATCCATATTCCTTCCGTGCACCACTCATTCGGCACGGGTTCGACTGGATGTTCGCATGACGTTCCTGCTGTGACCGCGGTTGCCCGATTGACATCTCGTGTGGCGGAGCGATTGGCCAAGACGACCTTCGATGCCATGCAATTGTACGAACGCCGTGATCTGCAGGGACTGCTCCGCGAAAACATCACGGTCATAGCGCCCGACACGCTGGTGATCGCCGAGGAATACGGCGAATGGGACGACTCCCGCCGCCGCATCGATCTGCTTGGGATCGACCGCAATGCGAACCTCGTGGTCATTGAATTGAAGCGCACCGAGAATGGGGGGCACATGGACCTGCAGGCGATACGCTATGCTGCCATGGTCTCGACGATGACTTTCAACCAGGCTGTGGACGGGTTTGACCGGTACCTCCGCCATATCGGTCGCGACGATGCCGATGCCCGCGCCGAGCTGCTCGCCTTCCTGGAATGGGATGAACCCGATCATGATCAGTTTGCACAGGATGTGAAGATTGTCCTCGCCTCCGCCGAGTTTTCAATTGAACTGACCACCGCCGTTCTCTGGCTCAACCAGCGCGAGCGGGCTGTTGGAAGCAAATGGCATATGGACGAGACTTACATCAAGGTTCGGGGCCGGTGGTTGTATCTCTAACGCGCTATCGACAGCGCCAGAGATACATTCGAGTTCTGGTTCTGTGAACACCGTGATCTGCCGGCGGCGAAGCGCTTCCTGCGCAAGGCGTTGAACCCCCATGGCCGACCCGATCGCATCGTCATCGACGGCAGTCAGACCAATCGTGAGGCGATCATTTAGTGCGATGCCGAGAGCCGCTGGCTGGATAGGTCGCGCCGAGTATTGAAGGCGGTCCGCATCGGTAAGAGCCAGTATTTCAACAAATCGGATCGAGCAGGATCGTCGTCGCATCAAGCGCCGGGTGCGGCCGATGCATGGTTTCAAGTACTTCGCGGCGGCGTCCGTCACGCTGGGTAGCATCGAGATGGTTCATATGATGCGCAAGCGGCAGGGCCGCTTCGCCTATTCGACCGGGCGCTCGTCGGCGATGACCTTGCCGTCATTGGGCAAGCTGCCGGGGTCGACGACCTCGACGCCGCCGCGCATCTTGGTTGCGGCTTGCAAGGCCATCGCGAGTTCTGCGCGCAAACCGTCGTCTGACGCCACCGCCTCTGCTTTCAAGAGCATTGCATCCTGCTCGCCGTCGCGGCTGACAACGAGGCGAAGCCTGCCGAGGCTGGGAAACTGGCGCCCGATGGCGGCGATCTGGGCCGGGTCGACAAACATGCCCTTGACCTTGGTGCGCTGATCAGCACGGCCCATCCAGCCGGCGAGGCGCATGTTGGTGCGACCGCAGGCACTGAGGCCGGACAGGACACGTGACAGGTCGCCGGTGCCGAAACGCAGCAGTGGATATTCCGCGTTAAGTCGGGTGACCACGACCTCGCCGACCTCGCCGTCGGCGACCGCCTCGCCGGTGCCCGGACGCACGATCTCGACGATCAGTCCCTCATTGACCACCAGGCCGGAACGAGCTTCGGTTTCATAGGCAGCGACGCCGAGTTCGGCGGTGGCGTAAGCTTGGTAGGCGTCGATGCCAGCGCGTTCGATTTCCTGCTGCAGCGAGGCGGGGAACGCAGCGCCCGAAACCAATGCGTGGCGGAAGGAAATGGTAGCACCCGCCGTCGCCATGCGGTCGACAAGGATCTTCAGGAAGTCAGGGGTGCCGATGTAGCCTGTCGGCTTGAGCACGGCAATCGCCTCGACCTGCTGTTCGGTGTTGCCGACGCCAGCCGGGATCACCGCGCAGCCGAGCGCATGGGCGCCCGACTCCATCATGTGCCCGCCAGGCGTCAGATGGTAGCTGAAGGCGTTGTGGACGATGTCTTCCTTGCGCATGCCTGATGCAAACAAGGCGCGCGCCGCACCCCACCAGTCGTCGCCGCGTCCTTCGGGATCGAAGATCGGCCCCGGCGAGACGAGCAGGCGTTTCAGCGCCCCCAGCTTGACGGGCGATAGGCCAGCGAAGGGCGGGTTCCTGGCCTGCAAGGCCAGAAGCTCGCCTTTGCGGATGACCGGGACCCGCTGTAGTGCCGCGCGATCGACAAGCGTGTCGATCGCATTTCCCTCGAGCTGTTGCCGTAGGGCCGGCGCGCCTGATTGCACGCCTTCGAGCAGCAAACGCAGCCTGGCAAAAAGCGCAGCCTCGCGGGTGGCGGGGTCCTGGGTTTCGCCGGCATCGTAATATGCGTTCGTGACCATGGTTCACCTAGAATTTGGACAATGGACCGCGCGTAGCGCCCGACAAGGACACACCACGCAGCGCCCGGAATCTCAGGCAAGCCAGCGCTTGCGCCGCTTGTAGCTCTTGACCTCGCGGAATGACTTGCGGCCTTCGCCGCCGATGCCGAGGTAGAATTCTTTGACGTCTTCGTTATCGCGCAGGGACGCCGCGTCGCCATCCATGACGATGCGGCCGGTTTCCATGATGTAGCCGTAGGTGGCGTATTTCAGCGCCATGTTGGTGTTCTGCTCGGCGACTAAGAACGACACGCCCTGCTTGGTGTTCAGGTCCCTGACGATCTCGAAGATCTCGTCGACCACCTGGGGTGCGAGACCCATCGACGGCTCGTCGAGCAGGACCATCTTGGGGCGGCTCATCATGGCGCGGCCAATGGCGCACATCTGCTGCTCGCCGCCCGAGGTGTAGCCGGCCATCGAAGACCGCCGCTGCTTCAGCCGAGGGAAATAGTCATAGATCATGTCGAGGTCGGCGCGGATGGCGCGGTTGCCGTCGCGCCGGGTGAAGGCGCCGGTGAGCAGGTTTTCCTCGATGCTGAGATGGCCGAAACAGTGCCGTCCCTCCATCACCTGGATGCAGCCACGGCGCACCAGTTCGTTTGGGCTGAGGCGGTCGACACGGTCGCCATCGAACGCGATCGAGCCCTTGGTGACTTCGCCTCGCTCGACCCTGAGCAGGTTGGAGATTGCTTTGAGTGTGGTCGTCTTGCCAGCACCATTGGCGCCGAGGATCGCGACGATGCCGCCCTGTGGCACGGTGAGCGACACACCCTTGAGGACCAGGATGACGTGATCGTAGATCACCTCGATGTTGTTGATCGACAGCATCGGGCGAGCCGGCTCGACCGCGATGGAAGCATGTTCAGACATCAGCAAGCTCCGGGGCAAATGTCCCTTCCCCTGGTGGGGAAGGGACGGGGTTCAAGGTGGGCCTCAGGAGGCGTCGCAGGCCTCGGAACGGGCTGGCCACGGCGCGTTCTTTTCGGCATAGGCCTTGGCGTCGGCGTCGAGCAGCGGTCCGACCTTGTCGTTCAGCGGCGCGATGTAGTCGGACACCTTTTCGTAAGTGGTGCCGTTCCAGCTTTGGACGAAGGTCGAGAAGTGGCCGTTGTGGTCGGCGCAGGAAAGCTTGACCGGTCTGGTGAAGCCCTCGAGGCCGATTTCCTTGAGCCGTGCCTCATCGATGTTGAGGCCTTCCAGACCACGGCGGACGTCTTCGCCGGTGACAACCTTGTTGCCGGTGATTTCCTGGGCCATGCGGATGGCCTCGGCAATCAGCATCGAGTTGTAGATGCCGCGGTTGTAGAGAACCTGGCCGACCTTGTCCTTGCCCGATACCTGACTCTTGCCGGCGTCGACGACGTGCTTCTGGATGTCGGCGAGCAGCGGGAAGTCCGCGCCCACGGCATGCCAGTTCAGCGTCTTGAAGCCCTTGGCGCCGTCGCCGGCACCCTTGGCGTCATCCTCGCTCGGCCACCAGATTGAGACGAACTTGTCCATCGGATAGTTGGTCTTCACCGCCTCCTTGACGGCAGTAGCGTTCAGCGCACCCCAGCCGTAGAGGATCATGTAGTCGGGCTTGTCGCGGCGCACGCTCAGCCACTGCGACGACTGGTTCTGCATGTCGGCGGCGGCCACGGGGTAGAGCTTGGCTTCGAAGCCGAATTCCTTCGACAGCTGTTCGATCAGCGGCAACGGTTCGCGGCCGAAGCTGGCATCGAGATAGATGTAGCCGATCTTCTTGCCCTTGAGCTTTTCGACGCCACCGCCCTCCTGGGTGGCGATGTATTGCAGGATCTGCGTGAAGCCATCCCAATAGGTCGCCGGCGGGTTGAAAATCCAGGGGAAGGTATCGCCCTTGGCCGAGGCCGAAAGGCCGTAGGCCATCGACAGCACGGGGATCTTGTCGACGGCGGCCTTGGGGATCAGCGGCAAGGTGATGCCGGTCGACCATGGGTTGACGATCACCGGCTTCTTGGGCTTCACCGATTCATAACACTCGAGGCCCTTCTTGGTGTCGTAGCCGGTCTCGCATTCCTCGACGATCAGCTTGACCCCGCCGATGCCGCCATCGCGTTCGTTGAGCAGCGTCAGGTAGTCGTGCATGCCGTTGGCGATCGGCGTGCCGGAGCCGGCGAACGGGCCGGTGCGGTAGGTGAACAAAGGCACATAGATCGAGTCTTCCGCCTGCGCGTCATGGACGGCCGGCAAGGTCAGCGATGCTGCTGCAGAAAGTGCGTACAACCAGTTCTTGAGTGACATTTCCTTCTCCTCCCTACTGTTGGCATTTCCGTCTTGTGTGGTGCCCCTAGTAAGGGAAGGGCCACACACGAAGCTTCTGCTTGGCGATCTGCCAGAGCCGCGCGAGACCGTGCGGTTCGACGATCAAGAAAAAGATGATGAGCGCGCCGACGATCAGATACGTCAGGTGCTCGACAGTTGCGGCGGCGATCGGCAGGCCGAGCGCATTGGGCAGCCCGCGAATGGCAATCGGCAGAATGTGGATCAGCGCGGAGCCGAAGAAGCTGCCGATCATCGAGCCAAGACCGCCGATGATGACCATGAACAGCAGCAGGAACGACAGCTTGATGTCGAAGGCCGAAGGTTCAGCGGCACCCAGCCACAGGAAGACCATCAGTGCGCCCGAGACGCCGCAGTAGAAGGACGACACCGCGAAGGCCAAAAGCTTGGCCGGCAGCAGGCGGATGCCCATCAGCTGCGCTGCGATGTCCATGTCGCGCACCGCCATCCAGGTCCGGCCGATCCGGCCGTGAACGATGTTTGAGGCTAGCAGGGTCATCACCACGACAATGACCAGCACCACGAGGTAGCGGGTAACCGGTGTCGCCGAGGGGCCGGTGATGGCGAGGCCAAACAGCGTCCTGGCTGGCACTTCTATGGCACCTGAGGGATTCTCGTTGTAGAGCCAGCTGACGCGAACGAAGCACCATTGCAGGAAGAACTGCGCCGCAAGTGTTGCCACCGCCAAGTAGAACCCCTTGATGCGCAGCGACGGCAGGCCGAACAGCACGCCGACGCCTGCCGCAAAGAAGCCCGAGCAGAGTATCCAGACCAGGATGTTGACGCCAGGAAAGATAGTTGAAAGCTTGTAGGCCGAATAGGCGCCGACGCCCATGAAGGCGGCCGAACCGAGCGAAAGCAGTCCGGTGTAGCCGACGAGGACGTTGAGCCCGATCGCGCCGAGCGACAGGATCAGGAACGGTATCATCACCGAAGCGAGCAGGAACTCGTTGCCGAACAAGGGTATGCCGACGAAGGCAATCAGCAGTATGGAGGTCAGGCCGAGCCGGTCCTGCAGGATCGGGAACACCGCCTGGTCGGCCGCGTAGCTTTGCTTGAACTGGCCTGTTTCGCGATAAAACATCTGTCAGATCCGCTCGATTATCTTGTCGCCGAACAAGCCCTGCGGCCGGTACAGCAAAAACAGCAGGGCAATTGCATAGGCGAACCAGCTCTCGATGCCGCCACCGAGCAGGGGTCCCCAGTAGAACTCGCCGAGCTTTTCACCGATGCCGATGATCAGCCCGCCGACGATCGCCCCGGGCACCGAGGTCAGTCCGCCAAGCACCAGCACCGGCAGCGCCTTCAGCGCCACGATCTCGAGTGCGAAGGACACATCGGAGCGGGCACCCCACATGATGCCGGTGACCAGCGCGACGAGGCCCGCGGCGAACCAGACGATGACCCAGATATGGTTGAGCGATATGCCGACGGAGAGTGCAGCCTTGTGGCTGTCGGCGACGGCGCGCAGCGCCCTGCCAATGCGGGTCTTCTGGAAGAACAGGGCGAGGCCGAGGATCATTAACGAGGCGATTACGGCAGCCGCGATGTCGATCTTCTGGAAGCTGACGAAGCCACCGAGCATTTCGACATTGATCGAGCCGCTCGGCAGGAACAGCTCGCTGGCGATCATCTGCTTGGGGTCGCCGCCGAAGACCATCTCGCCGAGGCCGATCAGCACATAGGTGATGCCGAACGTCGCCATGAACAGGATGATGTCGGGCTGGTTGACCAGCGGCCGTAGCACGACGCGCTCGACCAGCATGGCTAGAACAAACATCACCCCCGCAGTCAGTATCAGCGCGACGAAGGCAGCCGTGTGCCCGGAAAAACCCACCGCCGAGAACGTCTCGTAGAGGCCGACAAGGGTAAGGGCCGAAAACACCACCATGATGCCCTGAGCGAAGTTGAAGACGCCCGAAGCCTTGAAGATGAGCACGAAGCCAAGCGCGATCAGCGCGTAGAGCACGCCTGAGACCAGGCCTTCCCACAGGGTTTGCACCAGCAGGTCGGGCATCTCGGCCATCTGCATGAAGGGGTCGATGAAGATGTTGTAGAGCATCGATCCCTCCTCAGCCGGCCCGGCGCGCGTTTGCGGCGGCTCTGCTGCTACTCGTCATGCGCAACTTTGTTCCTCCAGTAGACGCCGGCATCGTCAGTGCCCCACGCCGAGATAGGCTTCGATGACCTTGGGATCAGCCTTGACCACCTCGGGCGTGCCGTCGGCGATCTTGTGGCCGTATTCGAGAACCACCACGCGGTCGGACAGGTCCATGACCACGCCCATATCGTGCTCGATGAGAGCGATGGTGGTGCCGAAATGCTTGTTGAGATCGAGGATATAGCGGCACATGTCCTCCTTCTCCTCGATGTTCATCCCAGCCATAGGCTCGTCGAGCAGCAAGAGCTCCGGCTCCATCGCCAGCGCGCGGCCAAGCTCGACGCGCTTCTGTAGGCCGTAGGGCAGCTTGCCGACCGGCGTCTTGCGGATCGACTCGATCTGCAGGAAGTCGATGATGTCTTCGACGACGCGCCGATGCTCGATTTCCTCGCGCATTGCCGGCCCGTAACGCAGCATCTGCCAGAACAGCCCGCGATGCATCTTCAGCGTGCGGCCAACCATTATGTTGTCGAGCGTCGTCATGCCCTTGAATAGCGCCACGTTCTGGAAGGTGCGGGCGATGCCCTGGCTCGCAGCCTGGTAGGGCCGCATGCGCGCCCGGGTCTTGCCCTTGTAGGTGATGCGGCCGTGCTGTGGATGGTAGAAGCCGTTGACGACATTCAACATTGACGTCTTGCCAGCACCATTGGGGCCTATGATGGCGCGGATCTCGCCCTTGCGGATGTCGAAGGACACGTCGGTTATGGCCTTCACTCCGCCAAAGGACAGGGACACGCCGTCGACAGCCAGCAGTGTTTCCGATGCGGCGTTCATGCTGCCACCCCGAGCCTGGTGGCTTGCCTGACAGCAGCGTCGGCGATGCGGACCCTAGCCGATATGACGCCCTTGCGGCCGTCCTCGAAGGTCACTTCGGTTGAAATGTCGGCGGCATCCGAACCGTTGTAGAGCGCATCGACCAGCGGCTTGTAGCGTTCGGCGATGAAGCTGCGGCGGACCTTTTGCGTGCGGGTCATCTCGCCATCGTCGGCGTCGAGTTCCTTGTGCAGGATCAGGAAGCGACCGATCTGGGCGGTTGCCATGCGCGGCTCGGCGGCGAGTGCCTTGTTCACCTCGGCGACATGCTCGGTGAACATTGCATGGACCTCGGGCCGCTGGGCCAGTTCCTGGTATGAGCCATAGGCGATGTTCTTGCGCTCGGCCCAGTTGCCGACCGCCGTCAAGTCGATGTTGAGCATGACAGTGACGAAGTCGCGGTCCTGCCCGAAGGCCACGGCTTCCTTGATGTTGGGGAAGAACTTCAGTTTGTTTTCAATGTATTTTGGCGCAAACAACGCGCCCGAACTCAGCTTGCCGACGTCCTGTGCCCGGTCGATGATGTTGAGGTGGCCGTCGGGATCAAAGAAGCCGGCATCGCCGGTCTTGACGTAACCGTCCTCAGTGACCGTCTCGGCGGTCTTTTCCGCGTCCTTGTAATAACCGACGAACTGGCCGGGTGAGCGATAGAGCACTTCGCCGTCGTCGTTAATGCGGATGTCGACATTGGGCGTCGCCGGCCCGACCGTACCGGCACGGATCTGGCCGTCGGGCTGTGCCGTGACATAGAGAAAGGCCTCGGTCTGGCCGTAGAGCTGTTTCAGGTTGAGGCCGAGCGACCTGTAGAATGAAAACAGGTCCGGTCCGATCGCCTCTCCGGCGGTGTAGGCGACGCGAATGCGCGAGAAGCCGAGCACGTTCTTCAGCGGCGCATAGACCAAAAGGTTGCCGATCGCGTAGCCGAGGCGGACGCTCATCGGGACGTCTTTGCCGTCGAGGATCTTTTCGCCCCAACGCCTGGCAACGCCGATGAAGTAGTTGAACATTGAGCGCTTCAGCACACCGGCGTCTTCCATGCGGATGGTGATCCGGGTCAGCAGTGTTTCGAAGACGCGCGGCGGTGCGAAGTAGAAGCTCGGCCCGATCTCTTGCGTATCCGATTCCGCCGTCTCGTGGCTTTCCGGACAGGCGATGCAGAAGCCCGACACCAGCGATTGGGCATAGTTGAGATAGTGATCACCGACCCAAGCCAGCGGCAGATAGGCGAGCACTTCGTCGCGGTCGGTCAGCTTGTCGAAGATGACTGTATCGCGCGCCGCGGCGATCGAGCCGCCGGCCGAGAGCAGAACGCCCTTGGAACGGCCGGTGGTGCCTGAGGTGTAGAGGATGATCGAGATGTCGCTGGCCTGGCCACGATCCCGCTCTGAGTCGATTGCCTTGGCAGCAACTGTGTCTCTTTGTAGCAGCCCGTGGCCGCTGTCGATGACGTTGTCGACGGCATGGAGATGGCTGTGATCGTAGTCGCGCAATCCGCGCGGCTCGTCATAGATCACCGTGCGGAGCTTGGGGACCCGGTCCTGCACTGATATCAGCTTGTCAACCTGTTCCTGGTCTTGCACCACGGCAAAGGCAACGTCGGCGTGGTCGAGCGTATAGGCCATTTCGTCGGCGACGGCGTCGGCATAGACCGGCACCGGGATGGCGCCCAGCCATTGCGCGGCGAGGATGGTCCAATACATCGCCGGGCGGTTCTCGCCGATGACGGCGATGGTCGCACCGCGCTCAAGGCCCAACTGCTGCAGGCCGGCTGCGTAGGCGCGGATTGTTTCGGCCAGTTCGCTCCAGTTCCACGTCCGCCAGATGCCGTGGTCCTTGTGCCGCATCGCCGGCCGTCTTGGCCGAACGCGTGCATGCTCGCACAACAGCTTGGCAAACGTGTCGAGTTCGCGCGTCTCGCCCCCTTGTGCCAATGGCACGCCTCCCGTTTCGTTCCCTCGTATGTCGCCGGATGTTTCCGATCATTGCATCAAAGCTCGCAACCTTGCCCTCCTTTTTCAAGGGCTGGCTTGACAGACAAGACGCCAATGTTCACTTTGAGCTACCGGCCTTGCGCGCCCTTGGCGGATTTATTGGCCCAAGTAATTGTATTCATTGACCATCTGCACCTGGATACCGAAGCGATAGGCAGTGTTACTCGCCGTACCCACGCAGCTTTTCAAGGTCCCGAATTGTAACGCCGCCGCCCTCGTTTCGTATCAATCCGGCCTTTTCCAGTTCTTGCAGGATTCGGTTGGCCACAGGCCGCGACACACCGGCGAGCAAACCGATCTCCTCCTGGCTGATGTCGAGGTGCGAACCGACGAAGGGGCTGATCACCGGGTTGAACAGCGAGGCCAGGCTGCGCGCCACCTTGCCGGAGGAATCGAGCGTCCGGTCATGCTCGACCTGCGCAATGAACTGCCCGAGCCGCTCGTTGATGAGCCGTACCAGCAGCCGGTCGAAGGCAACGCTGTTTTCGAACAGCCAGAAAAATGTCGAGCGGTTGAGTAGCGCCACCTGGGTGCGGCGCAGGGCAAGCACATCATACTGGCGCGGCTCGTCCTTGAGCAGCGACCCCTCGCCAAACCAGCAACTCGGTGGCAGGCCGGCATAGGTCACGGCCTTGCCTGAGGTGGTAATCGAACCCAGCCGCAGCATCCCGCTGACCACACCGATCCAGTTGTCGATGCGATCACCGCGATGGATGAAATAGGTCCCAGGCTCAAGGGTGCGCAACATGATGCCGCGACGCGCACGCTCACGCTCTTCTTCCGGCAGTTCCCGCGCCCAGAACACCGACGCCAGAAATTGCTCTGCGCTTATCACGCGCGCTCCTGCTCAAGTTTGTGGATGCTGTGCATACCATGCCTTGGGCGCGCTCGTCACGCCACGAGATTTGCCCGTTTCAGCCCTGGCGAGTTATACCCTGAGGGAATGTTAGCGCTTGCTGAAGGAATGGCACGGGTATCGTCCAACACAGCAAGATCACCGATCGGTCGAAATGGCGGCCTTTGAACATCGTCATCCCCGAAAATATCGAGAGATCATTATCGGTCGCCGGTTAGCGAAGAGTTTGCGACAGAGCCCGACCGGGTAATGGTCGATGTTCAGCAGATCATCCCCGCCGCCCGAGGCTGCCGAGTATCAGGTGCGGGTGCGTGAGAAGGTCCGTAAGGAACGGGAGGCGCGGACGGATGGTGCGGCTCGGCAGACCTACAATCTGACGCTCGGATCGGAAACGTTTCCCGACCGAAGGGCAGATCAATACCAAGAACGTTCTGCTATCTGGTTGAAAACGGCGTCACCCAGGAGGCGGTCGCGCACCATTGCGGCCGTTTGGCCACCCGGGCACTTGTGTCCGTTGACGGGCAGGTTGGAAACGCTGCCTTTATCCATCTCGCCACAGCCGCCCTCGCCAACAGCGGAAAGCGCTTTGACCCAACCCGATACTTCTGCACCGATGATGATCTGGTGAGTGTTGGCGCGCGCACCTATGCGTTCACCAACCAACGGGGTGGCAACGATTGGCACGAAGCAATGTGCAGCCTGCGGGACGCATTTCCAGATTGCCGGATCGTCTTCACACCAGCGGTCTAGCCACGCTGATCTGCCTCCCCGGAATTTCGCTCCGGCCATTTTTCACGCATGAATTGCTTGCAAGGTAGATGTTTTGGGAGGACTGTTCCCTTTGTGACTGTCTGCCCACGCGACAGGGGACGTGAGCAACGGTCGACTTCCTTGGGAGGACGGGATCGTGAGACTGGATCGCATTTACATATTGGCGGGCTTTGCGTGGCTAACCTTCGGCATGATCTTCGGGATCTACCTCGGGATCACCGATCAGCTTCAGTTCGCCAACTCGCATGCCCACGCCAACCTGCTTGGGTTCGTTATCTCAGTGCTTTTCGGATTGCTGATGCGCAACTGGCCGGCGCTTATGAAATCCCGGATGGCTATGCCACAGTTCCTGATCTACCAGCTCGGCGCTGTCGTCCTGGTGGCAGGAAAGTTCGACATCGACAACGGGGGAAAGGGCGTGCTGGCACCTCCGGGTGCGATGATCATCGTGATTGGAACGCTGTTGATGTTCTGGATGTTCGCAACGGCGACGGATGAGCAGCCCTCGAGGTAGGACGAGAGGACCTGTTTGTTCAGGAACATGTGCAACCTGAACTCGGCTGGAAGAAAAATGTATTTCGCAAGATTCTCAAGCAAGAGAGCAAACACCAGAACTGCAAAGACTTGAACGCCGACAAGTCCGAAGGTGTTCAAGGAAATGGGTGGGTGCGGGTTTGACGTGAAAGCCGTTCGCCAGTGCATCGCGGTGCAAAAGCTGAATAGCGCTGAGCGCGAAGAACGCGACGCGATGACGCCATGACTCAGGCACTTCGCCCGGGTGTCATATCCATGGCCCACGCGCCCCAGAAAAGCGCCTTTCGCTACCCAAACCTATATTCTCCCAGTTAAGTTTATCACCAGCGTATCGAAGCTAAAAACACAAACGCCGACCCATATAGCGAGCCATGCCCATTTCGGCCCACGGCGTTCGTAGGGTTGTGTTCGATGACGGGCGGCTCTTCGTTTAGTCACATAAAATAGCCGCGTCGCCCTTAGGGAGCATCACCCGTCGTCAAATTCCACGGACGAGCCGACAAGCCTCAAAGTCGGAGCGCTGCCATCGTTGCATGTCATCGTCGCAGTTTCCTGACTAATCGGCCAATCGCGCACGGTGCATGAGATTTCGGTAGCCCCATCGGTCGTAGAATAGATGAACGGCTTATCTGGTGTGGATTCGAGCATCTCTTGACAGGTTTTGTCCACCCAAATCTTGGCAGTAGCCGGCCCGATACCTACTGTTAGAGCCACCAAGAGAACAAATACGGTTTTCATCGGATCCTCACCTTGTCCCTTTAGATAGCATATTGTGACTGACCTTGGCAAAATCTAATCTGTCTTGACGCAATCCTTCGCGATGCCGCGAGCGGCACCGGTCCTAATCAGGTCGTCCGAACCCTGCGCTGCGGAAAAGGTACGAAAACATCAAGCCTGGTGAAACTCCAGCCAGGCTAGCGCCGCCGACCATCCAGGACTGGGACGGGGTTGCTGGCGACCCTTAACGATGGCCGTTGCTCAATCATGAAAATCGCTTTGAGATCTCGACTTCGAGAGCATCGGCAAGGGTCTTTGATGCGGTCGGTTTTATAAATACCTGTGCGGCAGGGTATCTTTGCTGAAGCTCGGCCGGTAACGAGACGCCCGTACAAAATACCACTGGAATATTTAACTCTATAAGCTTTTGCGCTAGCGGAGTTACGTAGCCATCCAGCAGATTTACGTCCAGGATCGCTCCATCAGGGCTCTCCGCTTGTGTTGCAACAAGTGCATCCTCGACACGGGCGAAGGGGCCAACCACTTCTGCTCCCAACTCTTCGCATTCGAAAGCGAGGTCCATTGCCACCATAAAATTGTCTTCAGCAATAAGCACCCTGGAGCCTTCCAACCGCCGGATCATTTGCACAGGTCTTTCGCGAAGTTTGCGTAAGGATATGTTGCGGGGGCCTCAAGCCGTCCGCGGATTTCCACCTCTACTCCGTCGATTGGATAGTCGATCTGGACCGATCCTTTTAGTTGGTGCCCAAGCATTCGCCCCAACAGGATAGAACCGAACCCTCGCCTCGTTGGTTGACGAACGGGTGGGCCGCCTCGCTCGCGCCATCGAAGGGTAAGGTGTCTTGATCCGTCTTCGTCCTTGGTTACATTCCATGTGATCTGTAACGAGCCGTTTACCGCGGAGAGAGATCCATACTTTGCAGCATTTGTTGTCAGTTCATGGATTGCCATCGCTAGAGCCATTGCGACATCGTCCGAGACGGCTGTCTCAGGTCCTACCAGCTCGACCCGACGCCCGTCATCGTAAGGGGCAAGTTCATTCAAGATAATCGCGTGCAACGCCGACAACTGCCCCACATTATTTGTAAGCAGCGAATGGCAGCGGGCGAGGGCACCGATGCGGTGCGTAATTCCTGTGTTGAACGCATCCATCGTGTCGGATGTCCTGAGCGTGAAGTTTACGATGGATTGAACCGTCGCAAGGTTATTTTTCACGCGATGATGCAACTCTTGCACGAGAAGTTTTTGACGTTCTTCAGCCTCTTTCCGATCGTCAATGTCGATGACTGACCCGATATAACCGAGAAACTCGCCATTTGGCCCAAATCTTGGTGCTGCGGCGTCGATTGCCCAACGATAGGTACCGTCAGCGCGCCGCAGGCGATACTCCACTCTAAATGATTTCTGGCCTTTGTTGGCAGCTGTGAAGACATCTTCGGCAGCTTTCATGTCGTCAGGATGTGTGGCAGTCAGCCATCCAAACCCCTTCGCTTCGTCGACCGACTGCCCGGTGAATTCATACCAAGCCCGATTTATATAGGTGCAGGCACCATCAGGCTCGGTCACCCACATCATGACGGGTGCATGGTCGGCCATGTTGCGAAAGCGCGCTTCGCTTTCTCGAAGCGCGGTGTCACGCGCTTTTTCTTCAGCGATCCCACGAACCTCGATAATCGTACCGATGGGGTTTCCTCCGTCATCACGAATAGGGCTGGCGGTGAAGGCAACGGGATAGAAACTGCCGTCCTTATGGACGAAGGTCTCTTCGCCCTGCATTCTGTTTCGCTCTGGAAAAGCACGATCGATCGGACAGTCTTCCAGAGGGTAGTGTCTTCCATCAGGATGGGTGTGATGCACTACGTCGTGGAGTGGTCGGCCTTGTGTCTCCTTCAAGGAGTAGCCAGTCAGGCGTTCCGCAGCGGCGTTCATATAGGTGCATTGCTGATGCTCGTTCATGACAAAGACTGCCACAGTGGCATTATCCAGAACGGCGTTTAGCTGGCGCCGAAGGTCCGCTTCGACACTCCGGCGTGAGACTGAAATTTTTTCAGATTGTGCTGGGTCAAGCGGTTTCAAGCCAACTCCTAAAGTGCGAAATTTTTCAGGACAGCTGTGGTCAGCGCGCCACTGGTGGTCCGAGATTCTCGCAACAAGTAACCTAGAACTTCCCATTAAGTTCCAAATGCCTCTACGCCTGTTCGTGGGGTGGCCTCTCGCCGGGCTACCGTTTTCTCGTCGAAGAGACTAGCGCTGCGTGGTCTGAACCCGCGTTTGGCCAAGGAGCTTGCCGGTCATCGGAAGCTTCATGCCCTTGAAGACGAGCAACGAAGCGACCGAAACCGAAAAACCGTGTTCCGTGAGCGCCGGTCGTCAATCGGCGTGATGCTATGGCGTGGGGTAATTATGTAGCGCGCATTCGCACGTGCTCAAGCCGCGTTTCGAACCCCCGGGTTGAAGATAGGCCGGGGAAGACGAAACCTAAGGGGAGACCACAAAACATCATCAGCCCTCTGCAGCGTATCAAGAGGTGGGTATGGACGTGGAGCAGAAACCGCAACAGGGGAGGTGTGTGCATGAGGAATACCAGGGTATTGGCCATGTCTCAGTGCCACTATGTTTCCTGAATCGAGCCGAGCCGGCCGATTAAATCGAAGATGTCCGAGAAATCTTTTGTATTTTTTTCCAGCCGTTACTGCTCCATCGGTGGCCATGGCAAGTCTGCTGGAGACCTTTCCTCCTCCGGCGGCAATATTTGCCGGAGCAGAGGCTGCGGCGGTGTTAGCTGCACTGTTCACGCCGCGGGCAGCAGCGGCCACCTGAGCGACGCGACGGCTGTTCATGACGGAACCTGCCATTGAGCCCATTCCGCCCACGAGACCTGCAATGCTGCCAATGGTAATGAGTTCTCCCTTGTTCATTTGTGAACCAGCAATCTGCAAACCCAATCCAGCAGCCTGCACGCCCAGTCCAGCCATGGCTAGCATGAAACCAGCCGAGGTGGCCGGCGCAGACCAAGGTACAAATGCGACCGATAGGGCAAGACCCACGCCGGCGGCAATGACACCCAACCATTGTCCTATGCCGCCCCCGCCTTCCTCAATAGGTTTTGGGGGGTAGTAGTAGTCGTTTGGGGTGCGATAATGCCCGCTAGGATCTCGGAACGCGACTGGATTGCCACCGCAATACATGTAGGCGTTTATACCGCCTTCTCCGAACGGGCTCATGTTGTCAGGGCTATGAAAGCGCATAAGTGCCGGGTTGTAGGCTCGATAGCCGCGACCGAGGAGGTAAAAGCCCATAGGCTCCAGTGTTTCGCCATTGAAGCCAAGCAAGCTGTCGAAATCGCTGTCAGAGCGCCGCTGGCCGTAAGCAGAATATCCGGTGGAAACCATTTCATCCGGGTGAGATACGCCAATCACACTTCCATTTTGTTCGGTGATGAAAATAGTGGATTTTTCAGCGCATTGCTGGCCGAGTGGATCTTCGGCACCGTAAAAGAGCTGGATTGAGCGACGTTCAGATGTTTCGAGCACTGTCTGGTAGCCGTGGTAGAGCCTTGTGGTTTCAGTGTCTCGTGAGACAAAACCCGATAGATCGTCATGGCCGTCGTAAAGGTATCGGTCAGTGATCGCGCGCCCCGGCGAGGACACCTCGACCAGCCTTCCCGTAGCACTGTAAGCAAATTGTTGGCCCTGCTCGTCGTTGAGCATATTGCCATCCGCGTCGTAGGCGAATGTCTGCTCTTTGGGGTAAGCGGCATGACTGTGAGTTAGAGCGATTAACCGGCATGGATCGGTGTTGGCAAATTTACAGACCATGCGATCGATGCTGCCGTCTGCTAGCTTTGTTCGACATTCCTCAACATTGTCGAATGCGTCATAGAAAAATGTCTGCTCGCTTATTCCATTGCCGAGATGATCCGTTGGCAATTGTATCCCTGTGCATTTGTGATTTTCCAATCTCCCGCGGAGGTCGTATCGGAACTGCTCTTCCAGAACTGATTCCTCGCCGATCTTCAGGGAGCGGCCCTTCAACATGTTATCATCCCACCAATCCTGGGTAAGGACCACTTGCTGGGACCCCAGTTGCATTGTTCGAACTACTTCGCGCTGGAACCCATCGTACAAAAGCTCCGTCACGAGAGTTTTGCCGCTGTTAACATCGTTCGTGATGATGCGGGCTGGCGATCCAAAGCTTTCATATTCGAAACTGGCGTGCAGCCTTCCCTGTTTCGCGACAGCGAGTCTGCCAGCGCTGTCATATTCACAGAGTGATGCTTCAAACGCCGGGCCGTTCAAGTCTCTGTCGCGTCGCTCGAGCTGCAGGCCAAGCCGCGAAATGGAATGGAAAACTTCGTGCTTTTTCCCGCTTGGAACGCTCAAGCTTTCAAACTTTAATGCACCTGTATAGTCGTAGGTGTATCGACGGGAACCGTGTCTGTTCTCGCAGCCAACCAACTGCCCGCTATGCTTGTCGTAACTGTATTCCATGTTGCCGTCAGGGACCGTGATTTTCGCTGGTGCGCCCCCGAGCGCCGGTTCGTAGTCAAAGGAAATTGTTCGTCCGCTTGGTTTATGCCGCCTGGCAGCCTGCAGACGCCCTTCGTCGTATTCTATGATCTCTGTCCTGCTCCCCACAGTGCTTTTTGTGAGGCGCGAAAGCCCATCGTAAGCTTGCTGTCCGAGCGCGATTTCGGGGAGAGCTTCGTTGGCTGGCTTCACAAGGATTTCCGTCGGAAGCTCGTCGTCGGTGTGTTCGGCGAAGGTGCGACTTACCTCTGTTTCGTCAGGGAGTGTTGTGGCGACGACCCTGCCGAAGTCATCATAGAGATATGCTGTTTTACGCTCACCTTGGTCACGCAACGTTACCCGCTGTTCGACGGCGCGGCCGAGACCGTCAAACAGATGTTCCGTGCACGATACTCCGTTGCCCTCGTCATCGAATTTTTCAATCTTAGCAATTTTTCCGAACCGATTGTATGATGTTACCGTGAGGTTTCCTTTTTTTCCTCCTGCGGAGGTGTAGCTGTGCTCCTCGGGCCCATCTCCGCCAAACGGCGAATGTTCTGTGATATCGATTATTAGATCGGGGTGGTGGGTAGCAGCGGGAGTTCCCCAACTGTTGTAAGCGTATGCTGTTGTTAGCGGCATTTCGCTCTCTCCGATCCAATCGAAGATAGTTTCTTCTACGATGTTCTCCATTTCATCGTAGCTTGCCTGATAGGTCTTTCGAAGTTGGCATCCGTTCGGGCTACCGCCTGGGTCCTGCCGTTCTTCGACAACGGCCCTGCTGATGCCGTCGAAGTATGTGTGCGTGGCAACGCCTTTAACGTCGAGCATAATCCGGTAGGCTTGTCCGTTCAAACGCTGCGCCTCTGCGTTTACGGCAATGGCCTCCCGGATGTCTGCGATGCTTTTCGGATCGCACCCTGAGGCTGCAGATACTGAGCTTTCTATCACCCGTAACTGCTGTTCGATTTTCGATAACGATCGTTTCACATTGGTGGAGGCGACCGTGTTGGCAACGAGGCCGTATTGGTAGCTGCGTATGGCTTCGTAGTCCGTTCCCGGGGAAATCGTTTCACTGGTGACGCGCTGAAGGGCATCATAGACGTAGCGGATGCGTACCTGGTTGATGTCCTCCGCCAACAGGGGCTGGCCATTCAGAAAGGAGCTCTGCTGGATCACGGATTGCTGGGTTCCGTCAAAGCCGGTGATCGTCTGTACTGTCTCCAGTACTGGCTCGCCGACGAACTGCGGGTTGTTGAGCTTGCTGTATGTATAGTCGGTCTTTGTAGTCTTACCGTTGAGGATTTGGCTCTGCCTCCTGGGGCGGGCGAGACTGAAAGGATGGGCAGGGTCGTCGAAGTATGTGCTTTCGCTCCTGCGTATTTCAGTCTCCGCTTCGACTTCGACGCGCAGAAGCGTTTCGCCGACGGGAAGCAGGAAGGGGCGGGCGTTCTCGTCCGGCAACGGGGTGAACTGCGCATACCGGTAAAGTGTGCGCAAGGTGGGCGCACCGCCCGCTTGTGCTTCGGGATCAGGATGAACGGTAGAGGAGCGCAGGTTGCGCACAAATCCGTCAGGGTCGGGTGGACAATCCTGTCCTTCACCCTGGATGGGATAGTAGTCGCGCTCCTCGCTGGTTCTGTCGGCATTCTTCTGGAGGAGAAGATTGCCATGCAGATCATACGTGGTCTCTACGGTCTCAACGCGCAGCCGGGTTGGATCGTCGGTAAGTTCCCAGCGTGTCTCAACACTAGCTGGCAACTGACATTGCGGCGGTTGACGTTCAAATGGGAGACCGATGTTCTCGGGCAGATCGGCATAATATTTAGTCTTCACACGCTTTACGCAATTGTCCTGGGTGGTGGTCTCCTCACTCAGCAGATGGAAACGGTTGAAGGTGCGTTCCACCTTGCGTCTCATCGTGCCTCCACTCCATAGTTCCACTGTAGATCCATAGACGTAGCTGTAGTCCGATAACTTGTAGAGATTATCGAGACCATCGTTGGCCCATCCGATAGAAGCGCCATGCCCGAGGAAGTTGTGATCACTGAACCTGTAACGGGTCTCTATCGGAGGCTGGCCGAAGCCTGGCTCAATACGATGCCGCGTGACACGGGGCAGAGGCGAGCGTCCAGCGTTGGGTGGGAAATGATGACCACCATCCTCGTATTGGAGCGTCTCCCATCCGCCGACCGGCGTGAAGACTTCCTTGATACAGGATAGACCTCTGATCTCGGTGTAAGCGAAGCGCCAGGACGCGCTTTCCTGTGTCGGCAGAACGATTTCGGTGACCCGGCTCATGGCATCCAGGCGCATCGTGAAGCGTGCAATTTCTGTACCTGCTTCACCTCGGTCAGGCCAAAGCAACAGCTCCAACCATTGACCTGAGACGTCGCGCTCCACGAGAAGTATTCGACCCTGGTCGTCGCTCATACTTTCGAGCCGCTGGCCATCGCCAAATGGGACATAAGAAAGCTTCAGCGCGTGACCCGAAGGGCCCTGGATTTTGACCGGAAGAGCGATTCCTTCACCGATTGAGATCATCGTCTCCAACAGGCCGGTGCGGTGGAGGATACGGTAATTACCACCCCCGTCATCGAAGAAGCGGAAGCTGCTAAGCTTTCGCTCGGCGATCGCCGGCTCCAGTCCGCTACCTGTGACCTTAAAGGACTCACCGCTTCCCAGCGAAAGTATTCGAGTTCGAGAGTTATACTGCGAAAGCGCCAAGCCAAAACCTAACCCGAACCCCCTATCGACGGCGTTAAGTGGGTTGAAGGATAACGAAAGCGGAAGCGAAGGCCCCGCAAGATCGTTGGCCAACAGGTCTGGGAGCGAAAGCTGAACCGTATATTGACCCGTACGCGGGTCAACACCCTGCTGTACAAAACTTAGAAAGTTAAATGCGTTCGAATGAACCGAGTCCATAATAATTCTTTCTTGCCGCTATGAGGTCAATTTGCAATGAGTTCCTACTGTCCTCAGCTGATTTTACTAAGAACCCGATGTCGACGCTGTGTAAATTTCCGTCTTCATCTCTCAACATGTAAGTAACGGGGGACTCTAATCTTTCGCGGAATTTTCTTTGATCGTTTCCTGCTGCCATTGAATCGCGCCAGTGAGAAAACTCGTGCGTTCGATGCACACTCACGACCAGCTCACCAGGGGCGGGTGGATGAGCAATGATTTCGTCACTCGGTTGCGGGTGCGAGACCGCTCGTGCCAAGGCGCGCAAATATCCATCGAAATGGAGATTCACGGGTGGTTGCGGCTTAGGCGGGTGGCTGATAGGGCTAAATGCGTATCCAGTATAGCTGCAATATGTCTCGTCGTCTAAGTCGCTTTCCCATTGTATAGTTGATGAATTATCTAAAATTCTTAATGTGCTAAATCCTATTGATTTAAAATCATCTGAAACATAGTTCACAGACCAGTGGTCAATAGATTCTTGTATCGAAGAAAAATCATCTTCATTTCCAAAATCGTCAAATTCAACTCTTCCTGTTGCAAGATTATGCCAAACTCTATTCCGCGCTAGCTTATAGTTAGATTTGCTCCGGGTCGGAATGCTTATTCCGCTGACCTGAATTGTAGATTTATCCTGTGGCCCATGCTCAAGGGAGTTCCATACCGACCCATACTTGTCGTGAAATTGTGCATAAAACTCAACTGCGTCGCCGCGGTGCGCAAGGTGAATATAGTACCTCCGATAACGGGTTCCTGCGTTTTGAGGGGTGGAACTGTCGGTTGCCGTAAACCCACCTGTTAACCGAAAACGATTTGGCCGGTCATGCACAGCCCACTGGGTCGTAGCGCCCCATTCGATGCCTTCTTCATGTTCAGCAAGAACCGGTACGAGCGTGTTCCCTGTCTTTTCAACAAGCCTTAAGCTAGATAGTTCCAGATCGCTGATTGGCATATGCGGCTGAGCGGAGCCCGGCGCCGGAGCGGTGGTCTCAATTTTGATTTCTATCGGAATTTGCTGCATGCCGTTTACATACGAACGCGCCGGCCCCATCGCGGTGATTGAGAATTCTTGCAGTCCCTCCCAACCCTTGATCTCTTGTTGGCGATCCGCAAGCTCGATCACAGAGAATCCGCGCAGGACCGCTCCGGCACCAAAATCGACCTCGCAGACTGCTACGGATACAGCAGACGTCGAAAGCGTCAACGGAGGTGAAAAAACGCCTGCGTCCTTGTCAATTTCGCCATCTCCCAGCAGATGCCAGGTGACTTTTTGTCCGAACGAGCCAACGCTCAAGGGCACCGCCCCCCTGCCGAGAACCGAGGTGATATGCGGAGGGTTCACCTTTAGGTGAGTCTCGGTTCCAACCAGAATGACAGAAGCTTCAACGGTATCGCCAGTACTGACGTCTCGAACTTCAATTCGCTGATTAACTATAGATTCTTGACCTATATTGGCAGGCGGTACATACATTGCCTGGTTTTTACCGACGGGAACCAGGGTTCCATAGCTTGGCGATATGAGGCGCCAATTGAGGGCGCCTCCCCCCACGCTCGACGCAGCAAAAATGATAGGCGTGCCGTCCATCTCACTTGTCGCGACAATAGGTGCGACAGTTATTTTTTCGAACCGTGCAAATATTAGCGCCGATTTGGACTTTGTCCCATTGTCGTAATGGGCACTTATGACAGTAGGCAGCACATTTGTACCGAATACCGTTTTATCAACGGCCTGGTAGCGTCCTGTAGCACTTATAGAACCTGACGCCGTAGGCATGGTGATGCAGCGCGCATCCCAAGTTATGCCAGAAAGCTCACTGCCGTCACCTCGATGAGCGGTGAACTGCTTGGTGGTGGCGTTTTTAATGCTCGCAAGCGGGGGCTGAATCTTGACATATTCATTGTTGGGCTTTGCGTTTCCAAAAATGATCAGATCATAGGGGGTGTGCCGTTCCCCTTCGTCAAACGCGTGATCTCGGGGTAAAACAAGAGACTTTAGAGCATCCAGCTCACTTTCAGTGGCCAAATTGATAAGCTGCTCATCCAAAAGTAGAGTTGCTGAATACAGTTGCTTTCCGTTCCTCTCGTCGTCCGGGATGAGATGAGGAAATGTGCTCGGAAAACTTGTTGCGGTTCCGCGGAGTCCTTTCAGCGCGATAAAGAAGATTACCGCCCCTTCTTCATCTTGTGTCGAACCAACTGAGTTACTGTTGGGCATTGCCTGGGTTCGAATTGCAAAATGTGTTGGACTCAATGGACCGCTGGTTGACAGGTCAAGGAGGCCGAGCTGCCAACTTTGACGAAAAGCCGGCTGCTTTTGAATTTCGGCAAGCAGCAGGGCTCCGATACGCCGTTGGGTAGGAGATTCTGGGACAAGGTTGCAGCGCGGATTTTCGGCATTGTGGAAGTCGATTGATACAACGCCACTCCCTGAAATTTCGCCAACGATCGGATTTAGATCGATTTCCATCTCCAGCGTGAAACCCATGCCTTCGGCGAGCCTGCCACTTGAAAGAAGCCTGTCTGGAGTTTCGACGTGAGTGTTGGTCGTGGCGTAGTCCCCAGCCACGATTTCAAATCGTAAAGTTGCCATGCTGCTCGAAATTGCGGACGACTGGAATGACAATTGTGGTGGGCCGAACTGGATGCTGTCGAGCTCCATTCTCATGTGCCCAAGGTTAGTCGGATCAAACTCGATAGATACCGGAGACAACAAGCGCGCGTCGCCAAGCCGCTTTGCGAATTGGTCCTCGAGCATATGATTCAGGGTGGAACGATTGAAGACCGCAACGGCCCCCCAGCCGAACGTTGAAGACTTACCTTTTAATTCATGAAGTATATCGCCGACTGAATTTGTCATTTCGAAACCTCTGTCCATGCATTTGGAATTATTAATTCCTTTGGATTCACGTACGGGATAGTAATTATTGCACGCGAGGCTATTGGAAAGCTGTCGAGGATGGTGCCTGTTCCGACTATGGCGGTGAACCTGTCGGGACTGTTCAGATCAGGCGTGTAAATACCATTGCCATCAATCGTACCGGATCCGGCAAAAACTTCGAATTTTTGATTGTCAACTGGTATGCCAGCAAAGGCCGCAATATCTAAATGAAGTTTACCATCAGATAAGTTAGTGTCGAAGATAATATCTGCAGGAGCGGAGTTCTCGTCAGGCGGCTGGTATACTATAATCGTGCAAAAGATTGACTCGTTTGTTGAAATATTCTTAACGGTTACCGTATCCTTTTCGTAAACATGGTTGCTTATAGATCTCGATCCAGGCCGATACCAATGGACGCCATCTTCGTCGACGATCAAGGATGCTCCCGTTCCTGTTTTTATGCTCCAGTCAAGTTCGGCGCCGGAGACGGCATCTGCAGAAATTTTGATAGGAGGGCCACCGATATGAGAATTCACTACCGCAGGATTGATGGCGATATTCCGTCGGGTTACCTTGATGAGGGCGGAGCTGCTTGTTTCCCCGACAGCGGCTTTGACGAGAACTCGGGTGAAAGCCCCGCGGATCTCATTTGCCAACGGGGCAGTGTAAAACCCGGCTGTGTCAATCGATCCCGTCGGTCCTTCATGACCTGGAACGTTGGCGACCGACCAGACTGCATTCTTTTGAGGCGGAGTGAGAGTAAATGAACTCTCTGACCCACTCGCCACAACAGAATCAAGCGGATTGATCTGAAATGCAGTCAACCGCGGAGAGATCTGGCCAAACAATGCCAGGTCCATAGGGAAGCGGACCCGATCTAGCGATATGGCTTCGTCGTGCGAGTTACGAAAAAGGATGCCGTAGAGCCGGAAGAGGTCGATTTCCGATATGGGGGCCACGAAATCTTCGAAGGTTTTCCGGAATATTTCGTCAAGTTCAGATTCGATAAAGGGTGAAATGACTGCAAAGTTGATACCAGGGAAGTCTCCGAACTCTCCTGGCGATACTTTTCTAAGATACTTTGGAGTTGCTGTTGAAACAAGTCCGAGAGCGCCATCTACGAGAACAAATTTATATGTCTTTTCTATATCCCATATAGCAAATACGTTTTGCTCTCGCACCCATGAGCTCACTTGAATTTTTGTTAGTAAATGTTGTCTACCGCGCCACCTAATGTGAAATTCTTCATTCTCAACGGCAACGGTGAAGAAGTGATTGTTATCAGAGTTGTTGTTGAAATGCAGTGTTGGAGTTTGGATGGATACCGTAGCCGACCCGATAGTGCCGTGAATACTTTCTCCGTAACGGCCGCCGTTCCGGGCAGTCAGAAGTCCGACGGGGGCATCCATGTTTTCGTCATTCTCAAGGTCGTATTCAAATTTGCTGTTGTTCGAAGCCTTTTCGAGGCCTTTTGCGATAACCTGGCGGATCAGGAAGTGGTGCCCAAGGAGGATAGTCGCTGAGCGCCCAGCAGGGATAAGATACTTCATCTGGTCGTCATCGCTTGGGATGCTGGTACCGCCCTTATTGTCTTTCATGGCAACAAAAAGAGCGACCGCGCCCTCGCTCTCATAAACTCCTGTTGGAGTGTTGGCTTGGGTCTTGAGATGGACGCGGATATCGAACCGATCGGGGACGAGAAATTCGTTCATCTCCGGCTTGCCAAGCTCGTTGAGGACATAAATTCGTTTTTCGTCCGGAAGGTTCTCGAAATACTTTTTGATCGCATTTCCGCCCAGGCCTTGGGCAACATCTGAACCCGGAAACAATAGCTTGACCGCTAGAGCATCCTTAAGGTCGAGGAATACTCTTCCTTCATCTGTGATCTGACCCGCCGTTCGGTTCAACCTCAATTGAGCTGCTAGCGACTGAGACGTGAGGGGGTCGAGCATTTCAACTTTGTCTATCAAATAAACGTTCGCGCTTTTTCGGGAAATACTCAGCTGCTGTCCCCCGATTATTTCCATTGATAGATGAGCTTCTGAGTCGACAATCGAACTATGCTCGAATGAAAGGCGTGGAGCATCTAGAATATAATTCTCAACGTACTCCCAATATTGACCCTGTACGATTTCTATAGCATCCGTAAGGGGATCAAGGTGATTATTCTTGCTATATCGCTCTATATATTCGTGCGCTAAAACCATGTTTGTTTTTGGCCGATCATACTCCGCGATTGTATCCCAGCTGAAGGTGCTTGGCTGCTTCGCAAGCTCGTTAACAAGTTTATCCTCAGATAGTATTTCTAACTTAGTCATATTGGATTTCATAAAAATATCTTTCTTATCTAAAGCTTCTAAGTATTATACGAACCACGTAGTAGAACTGCGCTTAAGATCGATGAGCGTATTTCCGTCATAGGTGATCTTGCCCCACAAGCTCAAAGTGGAACCTGTTTTGAGGGTCTTGAGAAACTCCCTAGGCAGCAGGGTGCTTAGTTCGCCCCCTTCCATCTCCAGTTGTGTGACCGGAATTGCATCTCGCAGGATGAGGTCGGCCCCGGCGCCATCTCCAAGAACGCCGGTGACGTGGATAGTGCATGGCTGTCCAGGCGCCATAAACGGCCAGCGGGTGACATAAATGTCCGCGCCTTCTTCCGGCACGTCACCCAATGACAGGCCGGGACTTCCTTCCGCCTGCCTGCAACGAACAGCTGGATACTGGTTTGGCTGAAGTGGAAGAATTAGAAGGTGAAATGGATCAGAATCGGGTAAAATGCCGCTTGCGAGCTTGAGCTTGTAGAAGACGGGAAATCGCTTGGTCTCGCCGCCGATATTCGCGGCTACAGCGCTGGGCGGGATAAAGAACCGGCGCGGATTTGCTGGGTCGAGGGGCTGCGTAGCAATGTACCTCCCGCCTGCGAGATGGCCTTGCCAATGCAACTCAACGCTATCCCCTGGATCCAGAGGAATAGCCTCGGGGATTGTAGCGTAGACACCCCTCAATGCGTCGTTTGCCTGCAACTCTCCGTAGCTATTGGCTTTCTCCACGACAGGTGGAGTGAGGTCCACCGGCGTGCGGATCGTCAAGGTAAACGGCTCAGAATTTTGGGCGGTACCGATACGCGCGTATTGCCAGCTGACCGTGACCTGCCTGCCAATATTTGCCTCCAGCCATTCTTTGCCGATCGAAAAGGCCAGCATGTTGCTGTCGATTATCGATGGATCGACCCGGAGAACGCTTGTTGTGCTGCTGGCCTCATGGGAGCTGACCCAATGAAGCAGCACATCGTCCCCGAGTGCCATGGTGGGGTAGGGGTCAATTTGTAGACTGACACCCTGGGGAAAGTGACCGGGGTCGAGGAAGCCGCCGTCATGACCTTGCAGTACTGGGGGGCGTAGCTGCTCTGTAGCGAGAGGCGCGACTTCAATTAATTGACTTGCAGAAGTACTTTCACCTCCGCTGGCATACTCGATTTTATAGAATGCATTGGCTGTTTCACCCTCTATTTTTAGAAATTCGGCGCGCGGTAGGTTCCATTTCAAAATTTTTCCTATGTCGACGCGATCCACCACGACAGTACGGCTCCAAACCTGGGATCCTGACGTAGGAGCGAAGGTGAACGATATCCTGTCGCCGGCACACATAGCTTCGTAAGGCGCCACGATCACCACGGCCGCTGTGCCTATGGTGTTGGGGTCCAATCTAAGATCGTGCAGACCTCGAATTTGAGGCACGGAAACCCGATCACATCGAGTGGGGTGAGCAATGGGCTGGCGTGGTTGGTTTTGCATGCTTCTACTCGTTGGGTAGGTCGTGAATGCGTGGCGCTTCTGTTGAGGAGCGCCTCTGAACTTGACCATAGGCCGAATAGACGACAAAATGCAACTGATAATTGTGACAGAAAAATTCTGCAACTTAGACTTGCGTATGAAACAAGTTCGTGCAATGCTTGAAATTGAAAAGCGAAGTGCTGTGCCTTCTAAGTCCTTCTCAAGGAGAACCCCTGATGCGTTTTAGGAAATCACAAATAAAACTGAACATACTTTTGCCAAGAGCAAGCTTCTCTCCGAAGCAGAGGATTGTCGGTAGCTTTATGTTCCTGTCTGCATTTATACCAGCAGTAGAAGCATATTCTGCAGAAAATAAATTAGAATCTCTATCGGATAATACTGCGTACGCTGAATTATTGGCGGACGATGATACACATCCATTGAAGATGGATCCAAATAAGGTTCAACAAGAAAATTCGCCCCATGCCAGAGCTGAGGTAAAAAAGAACGCCGACTGGGATCCCAAATACATTGAGTCGCGGGAAGATGAGCGTTTGTGCCAAGGCACAAATATGGTTTGGGTCGGTAGGTCGCATAAGGGAGATGAAAACAGTTGGACCTGGCATATGTGCGGCCAAGTCATTCAATTCGGAAAGGTTGCAAAAGTATTAAACCATGAATGGAGCGATTCACAAAGTGAAACGGATAGCAAATTCATGTGCCCTGCAAATGAAGTGATAACTGGCAGGCGGAGAATTGCAAATAAAGAATGGGAAGGATCGCCATCAGCGGATGAGAATGGTCACACGGAATATCGATGCAGTCAAATCATCGACGAATTTGGATACCCAATGCAAATCGTTCCTCATGCAAACTGGACATTCCCTATTAAAGAGCATGAAGGCCACGATGTTATTTGCAAACCAAACTCTGTAATGGTTGGTCGCAATCATAAAGGAAATCATAATGGAGAAACAGAGTATAGGTGCGCAGATGTTTACTAGGATTGAATTAATGAAAAAATACAAATTTATTGCCGCAATTTCATTTATTGCAGCATCTATCATGTTTCCTGTTCACATTGCCTCGGCATCCGAAAAGCCCATTGCTTCGACAACAAATCGGCTGCCAGGGCCCGCGTTTTCGGAGCAAAAGGACGGCACATATATCTGTCCGAACTCGAAAGTCATGGTCGGTCGACGTCATGACGGAGACGAACACGATGGGAAAACGATCATAACCTGCGGCGATGTGATGGTGAATGGTGAAAAAGCTGGTCTTGTTGATCTCGGTTGGTCACCATTGTGGAACTCGGAAGAAGACACAGATGGATGTGAATATCCGAGTGCCCGTGAATGCAACCATTCATATATTTGCCCCGACAGAAGTGTGATGACTGGCACCAAACGTGGTGGTGATGAGAATAGCCACATGCAATATCGATGCGCGCAGGTAGTTGGGGCGGCATCTGTCGATGTAATTAACGGGTGGTCCAGTGGTCTAATAGAAATTGACCATAGAATATCATGTTCTTACAATGC
The DNA here is from genome assembly GCF_015500055.1 of Mesorhizobium sp. NBSH29. Lineage (NCBI taxonomy): Bacteria > Pseudomonadati > Pseudomonadota > Alphaproteobacteria > Hyphomicrobiales > Phyllobacteriaceae > Mesorhizobium > Mesorhizobium sp. NBSH29. The sequence goes on along the minus strand of NZ_CP045492.1, from coordinate 346,347 downwards.
GGTAATGATTGGGCGAAAACACAAAGGCGATGAAAATGGTATAACAAATTATGCCTGTGGCTATCTATTTGTAGGTGGTAGTGAATCATCTTCGTCCATATCTTTTCGTCAACATGATACGGGGCAACCGTGTGCGCTTAATGTTCCAGACGACCAAACGGGCGGAATATGGACTTACTTCTTGTCGGAAGTGAAAATGAGGCAAGACGAGATTGCACCCTGCTCGGGAAATACAGCAGATAGCATGGAAATGCTGGGCGTACCTTCGGCAACAAAAATTCTGCTGACGGATGATGATCTGTGTCAGAAAAAAAATGGTGACTTCTGGATTGAACTACAGACAACGCGGAAGGCAACAACATTCGATGTGGTGAAGCTATTGGATGTCATTGCAACACCAAAGGGGCAAATCGTTAGTGGAGCGAAGGGTCTCAAGCTTGTCGATTACTTCCACAGAGTGGGATCTGAGATGACTCGTGCGTTATCATGTGTTAAAATTAGTAATTCTTCGACTACCCCTTATTATTAACGTCAAATTCTTAGTTGTAATTATGAAGCGGGCGAGGCCTGCTCACGGGGAAGTATTGCCATGATTTCTCATAGATCTGTTCATTCGAATGCATTTAATTTCTTGAGTTTTGTTCAGCAAGGTGTCGACCCACGCACCGGTCAGTATACGGTGCAACTTCTTCTCCCCGAACTGTCGGCCAACGAACTCGCCGGCCCCTCGCTCCCGCTTTCGTTGTCCTTTAATCCGCTCAACGGGGTTGATGCGGGGTTTGGGCTGGGGTTTGGCCTCGGGCTATCCCAGTATAATCCACAGACCCGTATGCTGTCTCTCGGAGATGGCGAGACCTTCAAGGTTACCGGCAATGGTCTCGAGCCTGCAATCGCCGAACGCAAACTGAAGAGTTTCCGCTTTTTTGACGATGGTGGTGGGATTTACCGCATCATCCAGCATTCCGGGGTGATGGAGACGCTGATCACAGGCGGGGGTGGAATAGCCCGCCCTGTGGAGATTGCCGCTCCGTCAGGCCATACGCTCAAGCTGTCGTATCTGCCTTTCGCCGATAGTGTTCGACTGGAAAGCATCCGTGATGAGCAGGGCGAGATACTGCGTTTTGAACGTGATGTTTCTGGTCAGTGGCTGGAGTTGCTGTTGTGGCCCAACAGAGGCGAAGGGGGAATGCCCGTTTCCCGCTACACTTTACGACTCGATGCATTGAGCCGCGTCAGCGAGATCGTCCTCCCAACAGATGAGCGGGCTTCCTGGCGCTTCGATTATGTCGAGACAGGCGGCCTTTCCTGCATCAACGAGATATTTACGCCCGTCGGTGGCCGAGAAACTGTTCTTTACGAGGATGGCGGCCATCCGTTTCCCGTGGGTTCCGGACGGGAGCCTCTGCCGCGCGTGTCCTTACATCGTCTCGAGCCCGGTTTCGGCCAGCCTCCTATCGAAACGCGCTACAGCTACAGCGATCACAATTTCCTCGGCCACGGTGCTGCCATCGGCTGGAGCGATGACGGCCTCGACAACCTTTACAAGGTGACGCGGGGCTACGCGTATAGCTCTACCGCCCAGGTGTGGGGCGGTGGCGAGATGAAGCGCAAGACAGAACGCACATTTAACAGGTTCCATCTGTTGAACGAGGAGGTCACCACGCAAGGCAATTGCGTCAAGCGCGTGAAAACCACCTATTATGCTGACCTCCCCGAAAACATCGCGCGTCCTTTCGACCAGCAACCTCCCCAGTGCCAATTGCCAGCGAAGACTGAGACCATATGGGAGCTCACTGACGAACCGACACGGCTGCGCGCTGAAATCGTCGAGACCACCTATGATGTTCACGGCAATCTCCTGATCCAGAAAAATGCCAACGGAACCAGCGAAGAACGTGACTATTATCCCGTGCAGGGCGAGGGACAGGATTGTCCGCCGGACCCCGATGGCTTTGTGCGAAGCCTGCGTTCCTCTACGGTACACCCCGATGAGAGCGCAGAAGTTGGCGGTGCGCCGACTTTACGTACACACGTCCGTTATGGGCAATTCACGCCGCTCCCGGGTGAGCACGCGCGCCCCTTCCTGTTGCCTGTAAGCGAGACATTGCTGCGCGTGGAAGCCAGCACACAAACCGAATTACAGCGCAGTGAAAGCGCCTACTACGACGACCCCACAGACCCATTCAAACTTGCGCGTCTCAAGTCCGAGAGCCAGGCGCTGAAAGACAAGACGACTAGGACTAACTATGTTTATACCAAGCTCAACAGTCCTTTGCTCTCCGGCGAAACAGTTCTCCAGACTCTGGAAGTAATCACCGGATTTGACGGTGTGCAGAAATCGATCACCCAGCAGAGCTCACTTCTCAACGGTCAACCCCTTCTTGTGGAGGACGTCAACCAGGTTCGTATCCGCTATGCCTATGACGAACTCCAGCGTGTCACCAGCGAGACCGTCGCGCCTGGCACCGATTATGAAGCCACGCGTACCTATCAATATGCACTCATCGCCAATACTTCCGAAGCTGTAGAGCGCAGGCGCCACCATCTAGCCCAAGATGAAATGCTGCTTGCAAAGCGCGATATGCTCACGCGCCAGAAAAAGCGGATTGCTGATCTCAGGCAAGCCCAACCCATCGCCGTAGCCGCAATTGATGACGCTCTTGCCGCAACCCAGATGGCCCTTGGCATCAACTTCCACGCACAGCGTCTCAACGGCCAGGCCGAACAGGTGATGACTGACGTAAAGGGCGTAGCTACGCGCACCTTCCTTGACGGACTGAACAGACCCGTTCTGGAAGAAAGACAGGACCCAGACAATACGCCCATAAATCCACCGTTCCGTCAGACCTACCTGGCGACCTATGACGACCTTGGCTATTTGGTCGCAGAAACAGTAGTCGACTGGATCGGCGGCGAGGATCTGCTGCTTACTTCAACTCACCAATACGACAACTGGGGCACAAAAAACAAAACCACGCACCCAAACAAGGTGAGTGAGTGTGAAGAACTGGACCCCATAGGCGCTGGCGGGTTGGCGGGGCCGGTAAGCCGGCAGTGGCGAGAAGGAGTTGATGGGCAGAAAGCGGCTGTGACCGAGACGTCAATGAATCTGTTTGGAGATCCCATCCGAACTGAGCGCTTCGACACAGATGGTGGCAGCTTGGGTATGCACCGCCGGCTTTATGACGGCTTAGGTCGCATGCAAGAGGAATACGACCCGGGGGATCTCAAGACATCTCACCGATATGACGATTTTGATCGCCCGAGCCAGACCACTCTACCGGACGCATCGACCATCCTCCGCTGGTACGCACAACACAGCTCCAGGGACCTACCCGTTTCAATCAATGTCAACGGCGTGGTGCTTGGAACGCAGGATTTTGACGGGCTTGATCGCCTCGTACAGTCCGTTGCCGGCGGGCGGCAAACAAAGTTCCGCTACGATCCGGGAATGGTACAGCCGGCAGCGACAACTACTCCCAACGGACAGACGATAGAATATTCATATGTTCCTCATCTTGGCGATGAGCCGGTGCAGCGACGTTCGCCCAACAGCACCGCAGACTATGAGTACGATCCACGAGACGCGCGGCTGGTGAGTTGCCTCGAAGCGGGTGAGGCACTGAACCGTACCTATTCCAGCACCGGGCGGTTGAGGAGCGAAACAACCCGCAAGCCAAGCGGAGAAGAGTTTACCGCAACTTACGACTACAGCCTTCTTGGCCGGGAGTGTTCTTTCAAGAATGTTTTTAGGCCGTGTGGACGAATTTGATCAAGCATAGGCCTGCTGCGAAGCTTACGATTGAGCGGAAATTTCGTGCTGTCTTTTCGCATCGCAGGGCGACGCGTTTGAAGCGCTTGAGCCGCCCGAAGCCTTGTTCGATACGGGCGCGCGCCTTGTAGAGCGTCTGGGCGAAGAAGGCTGGCCTGTTTTTCTCGTTGGCCTTGTGAGGGATCACCGGGGCGATGCCGCGTGTCCGCGCGGCTGCACGATTGGCCTTGCTGGAATAGCCTTTGTCGCCCAGCGCGGCACGTGGGGTGATGTCCGGCCCTATGTCGAGCAGGGTCTCAAAGCGGGTTGTGTCGGCAACTTGGCCACCGGTCAGATCGAACGCAATGATGTCGCCCGAATTGTCCGCCTTGGCGTGGATTTTCGTTGTGAACCCGCCGCGCGAGCGGCCGAGCGCCTGGCCTTGCTGCCCCCCTTTGCGCCCGCTGCCGAGACATGGGCGCGCACAATGGTGGAATCGAACATCTGGATCAGATGGGCCGATGCGCTCATCTCGGCCAACGTGTCGAAGAAGGCTTCGAACACGCCGGCTTTGCTCAGCCGGTCAAAGCGCTTCCACACTGAGTTCCAGTGGCCAAAGCGTTCCGGCAGCGCACGCCAGCGCACATTCTCCACCGTGAAGAAGTGCATGGCTTCCAGAAAAAGCCGGTCGTCCGCAGCCTTGCGGCCTCGCCGTGGCAGGCAAGCGCGGAAAACCTCCAGCGTGTTCGCCCAATCCGTTTCCGTCATCCTCGTGGACATCGCCGACCTCCAAATCAGTCGACAATCCATGAATCAGACTGGATTGGTCAGCGGAACCCCAAAAGCTATACCTGAGTCAATTCGTCCACACGGCCTAACGAGGCTGAAACCCGGAGTTACGATCCGGCTGGACAATTGACAACTGTACAAATCGACAGGGCAGTTACCACGTTTTCCTACGACGCATTTGGACGGGTAGCGGCTATATCCACTAATGATGGTGGGCGCAGCGCGCTGGTAACCTTTGAATATGATTCTTTGGACCGCGAAACATCTCGCAGTTACGTCCTCGACGGTATCCAACAGAACCTGTCATTGACCTATGATGCCAAGGACCGGGTGACGAGCATCACCCTGTCTGAAAAAGGGGCCGTGCTGCGAGCTGAACGCTTTAGCTATGATTTGCGCGGCAGGCTTGAAATCTACGAATGTGAAGGAAGTCAGCTTCCGCTTGATCCCTACGGCAAGGAGATTTCGCGACAGCTATTTTCGTTCGATGTTCTCAACAATATCCGCGAAGTGCGGACCACATCCGGGGATGTAACCAACCGGGCCACCTACCATTTTGAGAATGAAGATCCGGTACAACTTACACGGGTCACCAACTCGCTTTCCGATTACCCAGCCGAGATCCTTCTTTCCTACGACAATGACGGAAATCTTATTACCGATGACTGTCAGCGCACTCTCTCTTATGATGCTTTGGGGCGGCTGGAGCGCGTATCGGGTGGCGATGGCAATGCGATCAATACCTACCGGTATGACGCGCTCGACATCCTGACGGGGGGCTTAACCAATTCCGGGCCAGATGATCGCTTTTATCGGGAGGGCGAGCTTTCCAACCGTATTCATGCGGGTCAAAATTCGACGTTCCTGCGCGCTGCCGGCCACATTGTTGCAGAAATGCGGGGCGAGGCGGATGAACTTCTGCTGCTCGCCGGGGATACCAAGAACAGCGTTGTCAGCGAAGTTGGACAAGGGCACCACCGGCGTATCGCGTACACGCCCTACGGGTACCGCAGTGGTTACTCCTCGAATGGAAGCGATGGAAGGCCGCAGGAGAACCCCGTTGGATATAACGGCGAAGTACATGAAGACAAAACCGACTGGCAACTTCTTGGCAATGGATATCGGGCCTATAATCCCATTCTGTCCCGGTTCCACACGCCTGACGATCGGAGTCCCTTCGACGAAGGTGGCGTCAATTCCTACGCTTACTGCGAGGGTGACCCTGTAAATTTTACGGATCCGAGCGGGCATAATCCGATTGCCTGGCTCGGCTTTGTGATGGTGGCGGGCGGTATCGGGGCCCTGGTGGGTGCTAGCCGGCTGGAAGAAGGCAGTGGGGCTCGAACCGCACTTCAGATAGGTGGCGGCATCGCGATTTCACTGGGAGCCGTGATGGTAGTTGGCGGTGCGATTATCGGACGCGGTACATCGCCAGGAGTAGTTGGCAGGCCCGTTGTTCATAAGAAAAGCTCCTGGCTCACCGCTGCGCAGGAACGCGAAATGTATTCCGAAAATATTTCCTTGCCGAACCGATCCCTTCCGGGAGGCGCTCGCGCCGCCCAGAGCGAACGGGTAGCTGTGCCCACCACTTCCGTTGGCGATGCTTCTGCTCGAACGCAGCCGCCGTTGCGAAATGCGGGCGGTAGAGCGAGTTCCAGCCATCGAAAAAGCGCCCCACAGAGGGACGCTCCCCTAACGCTATCCTCCGACCAGGGCGCCCGAGAGGCAACAAGATCCGGGTCGAATGATCGGACAGTAAAATGGGTGGCCTCCCAACGCAAACTTGCGAACCAGACCGGGGCTGGGCCTTCAGTGATGCGCACGGGCAAGATCATCCGCCAGAACTGACGTAGAACAGAATTAGAGAACAGGAATATTACAATGACCGACAAAAAACAAATTGCCGCCGAAACGCGGGTTGCATACCGCAAGGAAAAGGCTTTGCGAAATCATGGAAAAGCACTGGAAGATCCCGTTTTCGATCCAGGAGCGATTATAGACCCGCAGGATGGAACTCTGAACAAGGATGTTATCGCGGCTGGCGAAGGTCTCTTTGTGAGCATCGAGAAGTGGCCAGGCTTCGACAACGTTCCTCCATCTTTTCACGAGACCGCTATCCTGGAATGGGCAACAGGAACCGGTCGGGAAGAAAATAAATTTGTTGGAGTCGACCAACGGAAAGTGACAAGTCCCGCACCTCCGGAGGCGTTTCCACTTCGGTTGAAGGTACCTGCCGACCGTCTGCAGCCGGATGGACCCTATCGCTTGCGCTACACAATCGCCGCTTGGACCGATGAGGACATCCATTCCAGAGAGGTACCCATGGTTTGCGACTACACGCCTCCGTGGGGAAATGCAGAGCCGCCCGCTCCCGTGCTCCCGGCGGAGCCCATCACCGATGATTATCTGGTGGCCAACCCTGATGGCGTAGTCGTTACCATCCCGGAACATCCGGGGGTGCAAAAACCCGGCGACAGGTTTGCCGTCTGGTGGGGAGCCGAGCCTCTGCCCGAGGATCCGACCGGACTGCCACCGGCTGCGGTGGGCGAACTTGGCACCCCGCAAGACTTGATTGTTCCGGCCAATATTGTGCGCGCTACTGGCGATGGCGGCTGCTATTGCCTTTATGTATTGATCGACAAGGCAACCAATCGCAGCCGTTTTTCAGCATACACCAAGGTAATCGTGGCCTTGGACGACCTGCCTGAAAATCTCAAGGATCCCGTCGTGCCCCTAGCACAGGACGGTCTCCTCGATCTTGAGGACGCCTATGCCGGCACAACAGTGGAAATCGAAGAGTTCGACAACTGGAAGCCATCGGACCGACTTGAAGTCACTTGGGGAACCTCCGTGCTCCGTGCTGAGGAACTTGGCTCTGCCCCCAGTTTCCCGATTTCGGTGGCGGTTCCGGTGGGTGTACTCAAATCCGAATATGGCGCTGCCACAGGGGAAGTAAGCGTTGTCGTCAGCTACAAGGTTCTACGCGGTGGAATGGAGTTCGGCCCCCTTGATGTTGAAGTCGCTGTAGACTTTTCCTTAATTGGCCCCGAGCTTCCTGACTGGCCAGATCCGACAAATCCGAACCTTGTGGCCCCGAAAGTTTTTGGTGAAGTTTCCGCTACGGAAAACGTGCTGACAGTCGCTGACAACGGGCTTGCCGCGAAGCTGACACTGCCCCTGTATGCCCCGCTGAACGAGGGCGAAATTATCGATTTCTATTGGAGCACGTTACGTCTCTCTGGCGCGCAATACGTGGTGAAGGCAACCGATCTGCCGGGCGACGAAATTGAGGTATCGGTACCCTGGAGCGCTATTGAACTAGAAGGCAATAATCCTGCTCTGCCGGTTCACTACCAGATCAGTCACCGCGACTCGCCGAACCATCAGCGTTCGCCGATTTCTGAAGTTGATGTAAGCGCAAATATCGTAGTGCCCGAAGCACCTGCTTTCCCAGATACCGTTCCCATTGGGGAATGGGATGTGCTGAACTGCACGTCGCTTGATTATGATCCTAGCGAGCCGTCGATTGAGCACGCTGTCCGTGTCCAGGTGCCGGATCTCTCTGACTATCTGTCAGAAGGAGATGAACTGACTTTGACTTGGACGCCGCTCGATCATTGGGAGAACGGTAACCTCGTTCCGGAGGCAATCAAGGAAGAAAAGGTCATCATTGGTGGAGATACACCCATAACAGGGTTTATCTGGAGAGTGGAATACGATGCCTACATTCTGCCGCTCTATCATACAGGGCAAACTGGCAATGGTTGGGCTACAATAAAGTATTCCTTTGTCAGAGACGGCACAACGATTACGTCGGCTGTATCCGAGGCTTTTGTCGCCATGTATAATGCGGCGACATCCTGTCCGATCGAAACCCGACGTAGCTGAATAGCAGGCCTTCATGACGGTCGCATCTGCGCGACCGTCATGTTCGAATTGAGATTGTCTTCTTCAGGCCCATTTTGATTTCAAACTTAGCTTGAGAAGTAGCTGATGAGGTTACAAACAATGGCGAGCAGTGGCGACGGTTCATTTGATGAGCCCGGTGAGGGCAAGGGGGAGCTGCAGGCACCTGATGTACCAGTAGCGTTGAAAGATATTACTGGCGGTCAACCAGGTTTGATACCTGCCTCGGGGCTGGAGGAAGATTTGCGGGCCGAGCTGCCGCTCTGGAACAATTCAGATCCCTCGCCGGGATTTCCGGAAACGCTGTTGTGCTATTGGGACGACGCCAAGATTGATGAAAAGCAGTGGGTTGCACCCATCCCGCCACCAGAACTTTTTTTCAGGATACCAAAGAGGTTTCTAGATGAGGGGGAGCATCGCGTACGATATGACGTCTTTCAGTCGATCAACGATACGATCACTCCTTCAGAAGATTTTGTAGTTACCATTGATCGGACGACCCCCGTACTGGCAAATCCGAACCATCTTATTTTCCCCGAAAATATAAAGGACAAAGGGGTTACCATCGAATATCTTTCCAGCAATGGAGACGTGCTAGAAACCCGGGTTCCCGACTATGATGCCGTAATGCCTGGAGATGTCATCGGGTACTACTGGGACATGTATCCCGGCGAGCGATACCTGGCTGGTTCGAAAACTGTTGTCGTGGACGATATCGCCTCTCCGATAATTGTTGCCTTGACCGGCGACATGATCCGCGAGCGTGGCAATGGGACGGCGCATGCCTATTATGATGTGACTGATCGCGCCGGAAACCGCAGCGAGCTCTCGGACGAGGTTCAGCTTGGTGTCAAGGCTGAGGTGGTGCCCCGCGATCTGCCATGGCCAGGCATTGAAAATGCCTCGGGCACGGGAGCTACCGTCACACTCGACCCAACCCGCGCGTTGGCCGGATCGACTGTCGTGGTTCCGGCGGGCGCCGATTTGCGTCCGGGGGACGAATTGTCGGTGCAGTGGGGCAAACCGGGCACCGTTGGTGCGTATAGAGTGGATAAGCCGACAGACGCAGACCCATTTCGGTTTTTGGTCCCGAAGGACCAGATTGCCGCTCATATGGGCAAAATTCTACCGGTATATTATACTGTGACCGAGCCGGATGGAGACAGTCACCTGTCGCTCGAACGAAATCTTCGGATGTCCGTTATTCCCACCAGTCGCTATCCGATCATCCAATGCGAAGACCGCAGCGGCGGTATGCTCATGCTCAGTCAGGTGCCTGATGCAGGAGCCCGGTTGAAACTCGCGCCTTGGGTTTTAATGACCACTGACCAGTTAATTACCGTGCGCGTGAACGGTTTGGACCTCGATAGCGCACCGACGGAATTCACGGCATTGGACATGTACCGGGTCACGGAGGCGGAGCTCACGGTGGGAATCGGCGCGCAGGAGGACGTACGGGTTCCAAAAGCATTTCTTGCCAATCTTAGGCGCCATTTTCAATTGACCCTATCTGTATGGGTCAGCTTTGATTTAGGCGAGACGTGGCCTTCGGCGCCCAATTTTCCGCTCTGTCGACTTGATCTCGTAGATTAGATTTCTGAACGGAGGCCGCTGCGTTAAGCTGCAGCGGCCTCTCGATGACGCAGGCACTATTAGAAGTTATAGCGCAGCCCGAAATTGACGCCCCAATCCTGGTCGACATGCTTTCCGCTGGCATATTCAAAGTCGCCGGTGATTTGCAGATTTGGCGCTATCTGGGCGGCAAGGCCCGCCCCGATTTCCCCGCGGAATCCTTTCAGGTCGTTGGAGAAAACAGTTTCGTTGACGCGCAGCGTGCCGCCGGATGCGAACTCCTGCGCTACTGCCAGACGCAGATAAGGCTGCAACACGCCGCCACTCTCCAGTGCATGGTTCAGTCCGACCGTGACGCCGATACGACCCAGAAGTGAGTTCATCGAGCCATTGGCGACATCCATGCCATTGTCCAGGTGATAGTCGGAGCCCCCAATCGTGACACTGGCCAGTTGCGCGAACGGTTCTATATAGGTGTGTTCGCCCATTTTGATGTGCTTGCCGATCTCGATCTGACCGCCGAAGCCCATCGCATTATAGCTGCCTTCGGCACCGCTACCGTCGCTCATCACAACATGGGTTTTGTCGCGGAAGCTGTTCAGCTTTGCCAGTCCATCGACATAGAAGCCGCTGTCGTGCATCCACGTGGCGTAGAGGCCGCCGTAATAGGAGTTGACGTCGCCGGTAGATCCGCCATCAAGTTTGATGGTCGAGCGTGAGAAACCTGCCAGCCCGCCAACAAGCAAGGTTTCGCCGCCCAATGTCACTTCGCGATCGGCGCCAACCGAGACACCCCACTGCGTCTGATCATAGACCTGGCCCGCACCCGATTTGATCGAGAACCCGCGTCCATAAGCTCGCGTCCAAGTACCATCCTGGCCACCGTTCAATCGCAGGTCACCCATGCGCTGGCGCAGTGTCGCAAGTTCGCCGTAGAATACTGTGGGGCCGATGCCATGCAGGCCAACTGCAGTATCTGTTCCAGGCGTCGTCTGGCTGGTTCCGACCAGAAACCAGTCGTCTCCGCGTTGCTCGAGGCCGTATTTGTAGGTTCCGACATCGGCCAAGCCGCCACGCAACGCAAATACGGCGTCGCCACCATTTGTGTCGACCAACATATATTCATGCGAGGCCGAGGGCTCTATGCCGGTGTTTCTGACATGCACCATGTGGTCGCCGGTGGCGCCGCCGGCATCGGCAACAATCAGGCGATCACCATCAGTGGCACCAAGATTGGTGCCCATGACGAAGGTACCATTGCCAGCGAGTGTGTTCAGGGTCAGCGTGTTATAGGCGGCGCCCGTTCCATCGCTCAGTTCTACGATGCCGCCGCCCATGGCGATGTGACCCATGGTATCATCGCCGATCAGCTTCCAGGTGCCGCTCGAATTGAGCGTTAATGCGTCGATGCCAATGAAAGTGCCTTTGATCGAGCCATGGTTCTGGATTGTCACGTCAATGTCAGCACTTTCGGCCGCCGCCACATTTCCTTCCAGTTGTGCGTTGTCTACCTTGATACTTGCGATGCTAAGCTCGTTAGCCTGAATGATGTTGCCATTGCCACCAATCAGACGGGCGCCGTTAGAGATAAGCACGTCAACCGGTATGTCTGGATAGCCCTCGCGCCGCTCAATCATCACGGCCGCCCCGGTACGTCCTTCGACCGTTGAGTTGCTCACATGCAATGACATGGTCTCTGGGGTGACAGTATGCGCTTGCCACATTCTAATGCCCTCAAACTCGCCAAAGACATGGCTGCCATCCAGAACATTTGCGGTGCCGTTCAGCACGAGCATGCCTGCGTGCTGGGCTCCGTATCCGTACACGCTGGTTCCGATCAGATTGAGTACACCGTTGTCCCGTACCATCACTGCGGAGGATGCTCTGGAAGTAATGCTGCTGTTTCTTATATTAGCAGACGCATCACCAATATTAAACGTGTTTTGACCATCCTGAATAATAGTCGAATTGTTAATTTCTGCGTGCGAACCGGCCCCTAGGCCGTGTGGACGAATTTGATCAAGCATAGGCCTGCTGCGAAGCTTACGATTGAGCGGAAATTTCGTGCTGTCTTTTCGCATCGCAGGGCGACGCGTTTGAAGCGCTTGAGCCGCCCGAAGCCTTGTTCGATACGGGCGCGCGCCTTGTAGAGCGTCTGGGCGAAGAAGGCTGGCCTGTTTTTCTCGTTGGCCTTGTGAGGGATCACCGGGGCGATGCCGCGTGTCCGCGCGGCTGCACGATTGGCCTTGCTGGAATAGCCTTTGTCGCCCAGCGCGGCACGTGGGGTGATGTCCGGCCCTATGTCGAGCAGGGTCTCAAAGCGGGTTGTGTCGGCAACTTGGCCACCGGTCAGATCGAACGCAATGATGTCGCCCGAATTGTCCGCCTTGGCGTGGATTTTCGTTGTGAACCCGCCGCGCGAGCGGCCGAGCGCCTGGCCTTGCTGCCCCCCTTTGCGCCCGCTGCCGAGACATGGGCGCGCACAATGGTGGAATCGAACATCTGGATCAGATGGGCCGATGCGCTCATCTCGGCCAACGTGTCGAAGAAGGCTTCGAACACGCCGGCTTTGCTCAGCCGGTCAAAGCGCTTCCACACTGAGTTCCAGTGGCCAAAGCGTTCCGGCAGCGCACGCCAGCGCACATTCTCCACCGTGAAGAAGTGCATGGCTTCCAGAAAAAGCCGGTCGTCCGCAGCCTTGCGGCCTCGCCGTGGCAGGCAAGCGCGGAAAACCTCCAGCGTGTTCGCCCAATCCGTTTCCGTCATCCTCGTGGACATCGCCGACCTCCAAATCAGTCGACAATCCATGAATCAGACTGGATTGGTCAGCGGAACCCCAAAAGCTATACCTGAGTCAATTCGTCCACACGGCCTAAGGTCAATCGATCGGCGACCATCCCATCCGCATAGAGATAGGTGCTGTATAATTTCATATATCCCGTATTCGAATTTATGATGCTGACGATTGAATCTTCAGAAGTAATGTCGCCTGTTTTTCCGTTGTTAATATTTATAGTAGATCTATACGATGATACATTTCCTTTTACGATTCCGCCCATGTTTACATTTAAGGTAGAGTCATAGACGGAGGCACTTCCGACCTGCCCGCGGCCGGTGACAAACAATCTCCCTTCGTTGATTACCCGGTAAGCTGTGTCGTAGTTAAACGATACTGTATGGTCCACACCGTCGACAATATCCTGTGCTGCTGCCAAGTTGCTGCTCGCGATTAGCGCGGTGGCGCACAGCAGCATCATGCGGCGTGTTGCTCGGATTTGTGTGCACGTCCGGGTTGTGCCGGCGGGTACTTGTAACTTTGCTGCCATAAAATCGTTCCTTCTGCGAATGTTTAAAGGCTTATGCCGATTTCTGTTCGGCTGTTGTTGGAGACCCAACCAATGCCGACACACCAAGCGAGCTATCCTGCCAGACGATGCGTAGCGCATGAAAAGTAAGGCAGAAGAAATACTTCTCATCCTGCAATACCTATGAGCCAAAAAAACCTAATGGTCCATTAACTGTTTTGTTTTGTTGTTTATTTAAGTGAATTCTTATTTATCTATTCTAGATATTGCAAATCTCTAATTTAATGGATGCTAACCAAAAGGAACGGCTTGCTTCAATGAAGGATGCTTGATCGAGGGCGCCGCAGTTGTTACCGGATGCCAGACGTATTGCGAAAGACATGCTCTTTCTAAAAAGCTCTCATATTGAAGAACAGACGGGAGCACATCTGCGAAGGTGCTACCTAAAATATTGAATTTGTTTAGATAATTTTGGCGCTCAATACGGGATATTTTGTCGAAGCGGGAGATGATAGGGTCGCGGTCTCACGCTCGTGAGTTGTCCATCGGGCTGAGGTGAGATTGAATGCTTTGGAGCACTACGGCAACCCGCTGGGCTCAAGGCTGGCAGGGTTTTTGTTTGTTCGATTGTAAGTTAGACTTGGCTTGTCGCGTTGCGAGTTCTTATGACGAACAGCCTTGAGGTTACCCAAACGCCTGGTGCCGACGATCTTGCGCATTTGGGCGCGCAGCTATCGGCGTTTAATGATGGGGATGTCGGACCGGCCGGGCGGGTGGCCCTTTGTGTGCTCGTTCGAGATGAAGCAGGCGTAATTGTGGCTGGGATTTCCGGCTACACCGCGTGGGGATGGCTCTATATACAATGGCTCTGGGTAGACGAGGCGCTGCGAGGCCAGAAAATTGCGGGCCGGATGCTTGATGCCGCAGAGACAGAAGCGGTGCAGCGCGGTTGCCATGGGTCCTATATCGATACGTTCAATCATCTGGCGCTTAAGGTTTATCAGCGTCAGGGGTACCATCCGTTCGGCGCGCTGGAGAATTTCCCCTTGGGCCGTACGCGAACGTTTCTTTCCAAGAAGCTGACTGACAGCGCGGCAGGCTGAAGGTGCGAGCCCTCAGGTAGCGCCATAGCTCAACCCGCGATCCTGCCACCCGTCATCGAAGCCGGAACTCCAGTTGTGCTGGGGAAGCTGATGGGCAGGCCGCGCAAGGTTCGGGCTGCGAGGAAGGCAAAGCATTCGGCCTCAACCGCATCGCCGCGCCAGCCGATGGTGTCGGCGGAGACTGCTTCCACGTTGGCCCTGCGTTCGATCATGGCCATCAGAGTTGGGTTGTGACGGCCGCCGCCGCTGACGAAGAGTTTTCCTGGCCGGCGCGGGAGAAGGTCGAGCGCCTTGCCCACCGCCGAGGCGGCGAAAGCCGTGAGCAGTGCCGCGCCGTTCTCGGGTCCCTGGCCGGCAGCCATGGACGCCAGGAAGTCGAAACGATCGAGCGATTTTGGGTAGGGTGCGGTGAAGTAGGGGTGGAGCAACAGAGCTGCAAGCCGTGTCTCATCGACCGTGCCGCACGCAGCAAGTGCTCCATCGCGGTCCATCTCGCCGAGGCCAAGCGCCTTGATAAAATCGTTGATCGGGGCGTTGGCAGGGCCGGTGTCGAAGGCCACGATGTCTCCCTTGCCATCCCACCAGGTGATATTTCCAACGCCACCTAAATTCAGAACCGCGGTGTCGCCGCTGGTGCCCGAGGCACCGAGCAATGCTGCGTGATAGGCGGCGGCAAGCGGAGCGCCCTGACCGCCAGCAGAAATGTCTGCGGAGCGGAAATCATAGACCACTTTTGCTCCCAGAAGTTCATGCATGAGCCGGCCGTCGCCGAGCTGGCGTGTCTGGCCGATTTTTTCGCGTGTCGGGGCGCGGTGGAGCACGGTCTGGCCGTGAAAGCCAACAACGCCGATATCTGTCATGGGCATACCGGCATCGGCAACGAGTGTGGCAACGGCGGCCGACTGCGCGCGGGTCAAAGCGTCTTCGGCTTCGCCGAAAATTGAGGGTTCATCGCCTTCGAAATTCCAGATGCGGGCCTGGCGCTGTGCTTCTTCCAGCATCCGAACGATCGCCGCCTCATAGGGTGCGAGGGCGTAAGGCCCGAATTCGACAACGCTCTCACCATCGGTTCGGATCAGCGCGACATCAATGTTGCCGTCAAGCACGGTTCCGGTCATCAGGCCGACGGCCCAGATTGGCTGCATGTTTTGCACTCCGTAGGTGGAATGCTCCGGAATAGATCGGGTGCCCGGCCGGGTCTACCCAAATTTCGGCCTGTCGGGAGGCAATTCTCTTTTCTTCGCAGCCGAAGTGTGGCGGACTGCTGGCCGGACGCGAACAGCCGCGGGAGGGTTTGCCATGACATTTCCACTTTTCGATCTTGCCGGGCAGCGCGCGCTGATCACTGGTTCCAGCCAGGGGATCGGCTTTGCGCTGGCGCAGGGACTTGGTGCTCATGGCGCCACCTTGGTAATCAACGGGCGCAATTCCGAGCGTGTTGAGGAGGCGGTGTCGCGGCTGCTTGCTGTGGGGGTGGAAGCGTCGGCTGCGGTGTTCGATGTCACCGACCAGAAGGCTGTTGCCACCGGCGTGGAGAAGGTGGAGCAGACGCTCGGGCCGATCGACATTCTAATCAGCAATGCTGGCATGCAGCACCGTGCGCCGCTCGAGGATTTTCCGCCCGAAAAATTCGATGAGATGCTGCGTACCAACGTGGCGAGCGTGTTCTATGTCGGCCAGGCGGTGGCACGATTCATGATTGCGCGGGGTCGCGGTAAAATCATCAATGTGGCCTCGGTGCAGGCCGAGCTGGCGAGGCCCGGCATCGCGCCCTACACCGCCACCAAGGGAGCGGTGCGCAACCTCACGCGAGGCATGTCGGCCGACTGGGCGCGCCATGGGCTGCAGGTCAATGCGCTGGCGCCGGGATATTTCAGGACGCCACTCAACAAGACTCTGATCGAGGATCCAAAATTCACCGCATGGCTGGAAGGGCGCACGCCGGCCGGTCGGTGGGGCAATGTCGAGGAACTGGTAGGCGCGGCGGTGTTTCTGGCTTCCATGGCATCGTCCTTCGTTAGCGGGCAGATGATCGTTGTCGATGGCGGGCTGACCACGAGCCTGTGAGGCGGATAGCCTTTAAACCAAAGGCCTGTTTGATCCTGCCTTATTTGCACTTAAGGTTTGCGGGCACACCGGGGGGCTTCATGCGAACGCAAATCGTGATTATCGGGTCTGGCCCGTCAGGGCTCCTGCTGGGGCAGCTGCTTCACCATTCAGGAATTGATGCTGTAGTGCTCGACCGCGCCACCCATGAGCATATTCTTGGCCGGGTGCGCGCCGGCGTACTGGAAGAGGGCACTGTCGCCCTGATGGAGCAATGCGAGGCCGCACAGCGCCTGCATGCCGAAGGCCTGGTGCATGATGGCTTTTCGCTGGCCTTTGACGGGGTCCTCCACCGTATCGATCTTGCCGGGCTGACCGACGGCAAGTGTGTCACCGTTTACGGCCAGACCGAGTTGACGCGTGACCTGATGGAACAACGCGCGCGCAATGGCGGCGTCAGCTACTATCAGGCTGAAAATGCCCAGCCGCATGGATTTGATGGCGCCAGCCCCCATGTGACGTTCCAGCATGATGGCGTGGAGCATCGCATCGATTGCGACTTCATTGTCGGCTGTGACGGGTTTCACGGCGTTTCACGAAAATCGGTGCCGCAGGATGCGATCAGAACGTTTGAGCGGGTCTACCCGTTTGGCTGGCTCGGCGCGTTGGCCGAAGTGCCGCCGGTCGATCCCGAACTGATCTACGCGCACCATGAACGCGGGTTTGCGCTGTGCTCCATGCGCTCGCGCAGCCGCAGCCGTTACTATATTCAGTGCGGTATTGACGAACGGGCGGAGGACTGGAGCGACGTGCGTTTCTGGGACGAGCTGCGCCGGCGTTTGCCCGAACAAGATGCGGCGCGGGTGACAGTAGGCGAGACGTTTGAAAAATCGATCGTTCCGCTGCGCTCCTTCGTGGCCGAGCCGATGCGTTTCGGCAGGCTCTTTCTGGTTGGCGATGCCGCCCATATTGTGCCACCCACCGGGGCCAAGGGTCTCAATCTTGCGGTTAGCGATGTGCACTATCTGTTTGAAGGATTGCGGGAGTTTTACGCTGAGAAGTCACATGCAGGGATTGATGCCTATTCGCAGCGTGCGCTATCCCGGGTGTGGAAGGCAGTACGGTTTTCGTGGTCTATGACCATGCTTCTGCACCGATTTCCGGACGAGGGCTGTTTCGGTGCCAAGATGCAGGAAGCCGAGCTCAACTATCTGGTTCAATCGCGGGCGGCGACAACGGCGATGGCGGAAAACTATGTCGGGCTGCCTTTCTAGACTATGGGCAGGAATTGAAATGAGAAGCAGGGCGTATCCATGACTGAAGCCTACATCTGCGACTATATCCGTACGCCGATCGGGCGCTTCGGCGGCGCGCTTGCCTCTGTCCGGGCCGATGATCTCGGAGCGGTTCCGCTGCGCGCGTTGATGGAACGTAACCAAGGGGTCGATTGGGCGGCGGTGGATGATCTCATCTATGGCTGCGCAAACCAGGCCGGAGAAGACAACCGGAATGTCGCGCGCATGGCTCTGCTTCTTGCGGGTTTGCCTGTTGATGTGCCGGGCACGACGGTCAACCGGCTGTGTGGATCGGGGATGGATGCGGTGACCAATGCCGCGCGCGCGATCAAAGCCGGCGAGGCCGAGCTGATGGTGGCCGGTGGCGTGGAATCCATGTCGCGGGCGCCGTTTGTCATGCCCAAGGCCGAAACCGCCTTTTCTCGAAACGCTGAAATCTATGACACGACCATTGGCTGGCGCTTCGTCAATCCGGTGATGAAGAAGCAGTATGGTATCGATTCCATGCCCGAAACCGGAGAGAATGTCGCCGAGCAATACGGCATCAGCCGTGCTGACCAGGACGCCTTCGCGGTGCGCAGCCAGGAGAAGGCCGTCGCGGCGCAGGTGAGTGGAAGGTTGGGGCAGGAAATCACGCCGGTATCCATTCCGCAGCGCAAGGGTGATCCGGTGGTGGTGGACCGTGACGAGCATCCGCGTGACGGCACCACAGTGGAATCGCTCTCCAGGCTGCCGACGCCATTTCGGCAAGGAGGCAGTGTGACGGCCGGCAATGCGTCTGGGGTCAACGACGGTGCGGCAGCTCTCATCATCGCGTCGGAGGCGGCTGCGAAGAAATACGGACTGACACCGATAGCGCGTGTGCTGGGCGGCGCGGCGGCCGGTGTGGAGCCGCGCGTTATGGGCATGGGGCCGGCGCCGGCGACCCGGAAACTGTGCGCAAGGCTCGGCCTGACGCCAGATTCTTTTGATGTGATTGAGCTGAATGAGGCTTTCGCCTCGCAGGGGATCGCGGTGTTGCGTGAACTCGGCCTTGCAGAGGATGCGTCACATATAAACGCAAATGGCGGCGCGATTGCGCTTGGTCATCCGCTTGGAATGTCGGGTGCGCGCATCACCGGGACAGCTGCGCTGGAACTCCAGTTGCGTGGTGCGCGTCGTGCACTCGCCACAATGTGCATCGGCGTCGGACAGGGAATTGCCATCGCGCTCGAACGCGTGTGATTTTTATCTCTGACCGAGCTGACTGATGCTTGAGAGCAGGTTACCGGCGTGGCGCAGGGCGGCGCCGGTTGCTGCAAGCATCTGCGGCAGGGTCAGCCATTCGAGAGTCCAGGCCGCGCCGGAGCGTTCTTGCTCGTGGACCAGAGCATGATGCATCGCCGATACTTGCACCGCGTTGAAGCGTGCTAGCGAGATCATTGTTTCTGCCGCAACTGGATTTCGCTTGTGCGGCATGGCTGATGACCCGCCACCACCGGACAGCGCTATTTCGGAACCAGCCTGCGCCATCAGGGCGATATCGAGGCCGAGTTTGCCGAGTGTTCCGGTCACTAGAGACAGCCAGTGGGAAAGGTCGGCGATATGGTCGCGCTGGCTGTGCCATTGCGGCGCATCGCCAAGCGACAATTCGGATGCCAGGCTCGCACGGATGGCTTTTGCCTTTCCGCCCAGCTGGTCCAGTGTTCCGACTGCGCCACCGAGTTGCACGACGAGCAGTGACGAAGCCAAGCTCGCCAGCCGTGCGCGATGGCGGTGAAGCGGCGCACGCCAGCTGTCGATGCGGTCCGCGACGGTGATGTCGAGGGCGGGCTGCATCCGGGTGTGACCCATCAAGCTGTTTTCACCAAAGCGCGTCGAAAGGTCTGAGAGCTGTGTCTCGAGTGCTTCCAGTCGGGTACCGAAATGGGCCAGTAGCGGCTTCAAACGGAACATCAAAGCGGTGTCGATGACGTCCTGGCTGGTGGCGCCGAAATGGACGTAGCCGGCGAGGCTCTCATCTAATCCCGCCCGCAACTGACTGATGAGACCGGGCACGATCACTCCGTCGCGCTGGGTCGATGCGCGAAGGGCAGAAATGTCAGGCTGGAAGGCGGAGCACGCTTTCGCAATGGCAGCCGCCGCATCGCTCGAGATCAGGCCATGCGCTGCCTGCACCTTGGCCAGTGCGCGCTCGAAAGAAAGCATCGCGGAAAGTTCGGCCTCAAAGCCGAAAAGTCTTTCCACCTCCGGATCAACCAGAAGTGAAGATAGTACCGGGTGGTCGAACGCCGTCACCATCAGATATCGAAGAAAACGGTTTCCCGTTTGCCCTGCAGGTGGATGTCGAGACTGTAGGTGTCGCCTTTGCGGATTGCCATCAGGGTCTGGACACGCTTGCGGTGCTCGATGCGGGCGAGTACCGGGTCTTCGGTATTGGCCTGCTCCTCGTCTGCAAAATAGACTCGGGTGTGGAGGCCGATATTGATGCCGCGCGCGACGATCCATACGCTGATATGCGGCGCCATCGGGCGGCCATCCGGATGGGGGGCACGCCCGGGCTTGATGGTGGCGAAGTGGAACTCACCGCTTTGCGGGTCGGCAGCCTTGCGGCCCCAGCCAGTAAAATGCGGGTCGGCTTGGCCTCGGGTCTCGCTTGGAGAATTGTAGACACCGGCGTTGTCAGCCTGCCAGATTTCCACCAGCGCATCGCGCATCGGCTCGTCCATGCCATCGAGCACGCGCAGGCATAGGTTGATGTGTTCGCCTGCAGCATCGCCTGTAATCATCGTTGCGCCGAGGTCGTGGGGGTAGACGCCGCTGATCTCGGCGAAATTCGGGGTCAAGCCGATATGAACATAGGGGCCGGCCGTTTGCGACGGGCTCTCTTTCAAAACGTGCGACTGCGCCATCAATTCCCCTCCTTCCGGTTCTCGAACAGGGTGGAGCGGCGGCCGCGCAGCACGATGTCGAAACTGTAGGCGCGCGCATCCATCGGGATGGTGTTGTTCATGTCGAGCGCTGCGACCAGTTGTTCGATGGCAGCACGGTCGGGAATGGTGCTGACGATCGGGCATTTCCAGATCATCGGGTCGTGTTGGAAATACATCTGGGTGATCAGGCGCTGGGCAAAGCCGTGGCCGAATATAGAGAAATGGATATGTGCTGGACGCCAGTCATTGGGGCCGTTTGGCCAAGGGTAGGGGCCGGGCTGGACAGTTCGGAATCGGTAGTAGCCGTGGACATCCGTGATGGTGCGACCGCAGCCACCGAAATTGGGATCGAGCGCGGCGATGTAGCCTTCCTTCTTGTGGCGGTAACGCCCGCCGGCATTGGCTTGCCAGATTTCGACCAGCGCGCCTGCTACACCCTTGCCGCGCTCGTCGAGGACACGGCCGTGAACGATGATGCGCGAGCCGATGGCGCTTTCGCCCGGGCTGGCGAAGTTGTGGATCAGATCGTCGTCCTGTGCGCCCAAAATGCTGTGGCCGAAGACAGGACCGGTGATTTCGGAGATGGTGCCATCAAGCGACAGGAGCGCTTTTTGCGGCGAACGCAAGACGGAGGTCTTGTAGGCGGGTGTCAGAGCAGGCGCGTGCCAGGTGCGGTCGCGGGCGAAAAAGGCACCAGTCTCCGGAGGCTGCTTCCCATTCATGCGTCGTCCATCTCGTCGACTGTCTTCTTTGCGATCCGGATAGCGCTGTTGGCCGCAGGCACGCCGGCGTATATCGCAACATGCAGAAGCGCCTCGCGGATATCGTCGCGGGTGGCGCCGGTGTTAGCGGTGGCGCGGATGTGCAGGGCCAGTTCTTCATCTTGGCCAAGGGCAGCCAGAAGGGCGATGGTCACCATCGAGCGCTCGCGCTTTGTCCATTGGTCGCGGGACCATACATGGCCCCACGCAGCTTCGGTAATAAGATCTTGGAACGGTCCGTCGAAATCTGTGCGGGCTGCCTCGGCGCGGTCGACATGGGCGTCGCCCAAAACGGCGCGCCGGGTTTTCGTGCCCTGCGCATGGCGGTCGCTTTTCGTCGGCACGTTGCGCATTCAGCTTCCCCCTCCCAGAGAGCGGCGCCGCGCCAAAGGCAGCGCCTCTCCTGATCTTCCTAGTTAAGCGTAGCCAGCTTGTCGACCGCAGCGGAAAAGCCGGTAAGTGAAACGGGAATGGTGATCGGCTGGCGGGCCGTCGATTCCATGCCGATGTTGAGTGTTGTGCCGGCTTTCAGCGCCTTCAGACCGGCAGCATCCAGCACCACGGCCGCATAGGCGCCGTTTTGATCGCTGGTCTGTACAGGCGCGGGTTTCTTATCACTGGCATCGATCTGGTAGGATGCTCCGGCGGGGATGTAGAGACCGTGCGGCAGTGCCAGAAGCATGGTATACCCATCTTCCTTGGGCTGTTTGCGCAGGGTTACAGTCAGAACGCGCTGGCCGGTTTTCTGCTCGGTTAGGTTCTGCGACATCTGGCATTCAAGGTTGGTGGTGTTGGCCCCGCTGGCGCAATTGATGATCCAAGCGTTGGCTGGACGATCGCCCTTGGCGGATTCAGCTGCCGGCGCTTCTTGGGCCAGCGCTGTGCCTGCCACCAGCAAGGTCGACGCTGCCAATGCGGCGAGGTGGTGAAGCGATCTGGTACTGAAAATTTGGAGGGTCAATGCAATTCTCCTTGGTCGGAATTGGTCCGCTTAAAGTCAATGTTCTAGTGGTGCGGGAAGTATTTGGACAGTTGGATGGCTGTTACGTCCCAGCTGCTTCAAATCTCGCGCAGGATTTGCTCGTACATCAACTCGGCAGCCGGTGAAAGTGTTCGGTCGCGCACCTTGATCAGGCTGTATGGCTGGACGTTGATATCAAAGGCAATGGGCAGAATGTCGATGGCGCCGGACAACCCGGCGCGGCTGTTCACGAAACGCGCCACATCCACGGCAATCGGAGCAATCGCATCAGATTGCGCAACCATCACCAGCGTTAGCAGCAATGAACTGGTGTTGAGGACACGGTCCGGGAGTGGCGCGCCCTGGCTGACAAAAATGCCTTCCACTGTTTGGCGCAGCAGCGAGCCTCGTGGCTGGAAAACCCAATCGAATTTGGCAAGCTCTTCCAGGCTGACCTTCCTGCCGGTCGAAAGCGGATGGCCGCGCCGGGCTATCAAGCAGGCTTTCTCAACGCCGATGATGCGGCTTTCAAACAAGCGCGGATTGAGATCGTCGGGAATGCGGCCAATCATGAAGTCATGGCGGGAGGCGAGCAATTCGCGCGCCAGCACAGCACTCGTTTCAACCTGCACACTGATTTCAATCCGGGGATGCTGCTGGCGGATTTTGCGGATGGCCGGCACCGCCAGATCGATGGCAGGAGCGGTGACAGAGCCGAGAAAAACCGAGCCGCCACGACCGCGTTTTAAATCTGAAATCTCGCGGTCGACCTCGCGCATTTCCAAAAGGATGCTGCGGGCACGTCGCGCCAGCGCAACGCCATAGGGCGTGAGTTGGACACCGCGTGGCAGGCGCACGCAAATATCCACGCCAAGGATGGCTTCGATCTCAGATATCAGCCTCGAGGCTGCCGGCTGCGATATGTTCATCACCTGGGCTGCCGCACTGATCTGACCGTGCTCTTCGAGAGCGACAGTGAGGCGCATGTGGCGAAGCTTCAGGCCGCTTCGAAGCAATCCCTCGTCGTCGCCCGACGACGGATAGGCTGATAAGGTGGAAGGCGACATTCTGATCCCCCGGTAAGATGCCTCGATATGCATATCATTTTTGATATGGCAAAGGGCTGAAAATGTATTTGACAGTTATACCCAATTCCGAAATTTTTAAGGGGTCGCCAGAGCACGGCTAAGAATGTCGGCTTGAGCGCATCGGGAGGTTGCACCAATTAATCATTCACCCTGCGCTTGCGCGGGGATGAACCGCCAACGGCGCCAAGCTGCGTGCGTTTTTCACAAGGGAGAGAGTAACGTGAAATCTATCAAGACGTTTGTCGGAGTGCTTGCGCTCGGCCTCGCGGCCATGACGTTCCATGCGTCAGCGCAGGATAAGGGCACGGTTGGCATCGCCATGCCGACCAAGTCGTCTCTGCGCTGGATCAGCGATGGCAATGAGCTGGTCAGCGCGCTGAAGGAAAAGGGCTACGGTGCTGATCTTCAATATGCGGAAGACGACATTCCAAACCAGCTTGCGCAAATCGAGAACATGGTGACCAAGGATGTCAAGGTTCTGGTTATCGCTGCCATTGACGGCACCACGCTTTCGGCCGTGCTTCAGCAAGCTGCCGACAAGGGTATCAAGGTTGTCGCCTATGACCGTCTGATCCGCGACAGCGGCAATGTCGACTATTATACCACCTTCGACAACTTCAAGGTTGGCGTGCTGCAGGCAGAATCGCTACTCAAGGGTCTTGGCTACCCAGAGAAACCAGGTCCATTCAACATCGAGCTGTTCGGCGGGTCGCCAGACGACAACAATGCCTTCTTCTTTTACGATGGCGCGATGTCTGTTCTGCAGCCTCTGATCGACAAGGGTGATCTGGTGGTGAAATCCGGCCAGACAGGCATGGAAAAGGTTGGTACGCTGCGTTGGGACGGTGCAGTGGCACAGGCACGCATGGACAACATCCTATCGGCCAATTATTCGGACGGCACCCGCGTCGATGCTGTTCTGGCGCCTTATGACGGCTTGTCGCGCGGTATCATCTCTTCGCTACGTGGCGTCGGTTATGGTTCGGCTGACCAGCCATGGCCAGTTATTTCGGGCCAAGATGCCGAAGTTCCCTCGGTGAAGGCGATCATGGCAGGCGAGCAGTATTCGACCGTGTTCAAGGACACGCGCGAACTGGCAAAAGTCACCGCCAATCTGGTTGATGCCATTTTGTCGGGCAAGGAGCCTGAAATCAACGACACCAAGACCTACAACAACGGCGTCAAGGTGGTTCCGTCCTACCTGCTGGTGCCTGTCTCGGTCGACAAGACGAACTATGAAGAGATCGTCGTCGGCTCCGGCTACATCAAGGCCGAAGACCTTAAGTAAGGCCTGAAGCAACCCGGGCTCCGCTTCCAGCGGAGCCCGGGTTTTCGCATCGCGGCCCATGGCTGCGGCTGTCGAATTCCAGTGAGCATGAGTGATGAACAAACCCATTCTGGAGATGCGTGGCATCACCAAGACGTTTCCGGGCGTCAAGGCGCTGCAGGACGTCAATCTCAATGTCAGGGCCGGAGAGATCCATGCCATCGTCGGCGAGAACGGTGCGGGCAAATCAACCCTGATGAAGGTGCTGTCCGGCGTCTATGCCCATGGCAGCTACAGCGGGGCAATACACTATATGGGCCAGGAATGCCGGTTTCGCGGCATCCATGACTCAGAACGACGCGGCATCGTCATCATCCACCAGGAACTGGCGCTTGTTCCGCTCCTGTCGATCGCCGAAAATATTTATCTGGGTAATGAGCGGGCACGCTTCGGTATCATCGACTGGAACGCCGTGCGCCGTGGTGCAGCGGGCCTACTGGCCAAAGTTGGCCTCAATGAAGATCCCGATACGCTGATTACCAATATTGGCGTGGGCAAGCAGCAACTGGTGGAAATCGCCAAGGCGCTGTCGAAGGAGGTCAAACTCCTGATCCTCGACGAGCCGACGGCCAGCCTGTCGGAGAAAGACAGCGATGCGCTGCTCAATTTGCTGGTAGAGTTCAAGAAGCAGGGCATTGCCTCCATCCTGATCTCCCACAAGCTGAACGAAGTCGGAAAAGTTGCCGACCGCATTACCATCCTGCGCGACGGGCGCACCATCGAAACGCTCGGCCGTGAGGCGATCAGCGAGGATCGCATCATCACCTCGATGGTGGGTCGAACGCTTTCCGACCGCTATCCGGCGCGTACGCCGAATATTGGCGAGACAATCTTCGAGGTGAAAAACTGGGTGGTGCATCATCCGCAGCATGCTGATCGGCAGGTGATCAAAGGCGTTGATATTGCGGTGCGCAAGGGCGAGGTCGTCGGCATAGCAGGATTGATGGGGGCAGGCCGCACCGAATTTGCGATGAGCATCTTTGGCAAAAGCTATGGCCAGAAGATTAGCGGCGAGGTGTTTCTGCACGGCCAGAAGATCGATGCGTCGACGGTCGGGCGCGCCGTCGCGCACGGGCTCGCCTATGCCACCGAAGACCGCAAAACCTATGGCCTCAACCTGATCGACCATATCAAGCACAACATCACAGTCGCCAACCTCAAGGGCGTTTCGCGCGGCGGTGTGATTGACGATATGGGCGAACTCAATGTCGCCAACGATTACAGAAAGCGCACCAACATCCGCTCATCCAGCGTCTACCAGACAACAGGTAACCTTTCAGGCGGCAACCAGCAGAAGGTGGTGCTGTCGAAATGGCTGTTTTCCAACCCGGAAGTGCTGATCCTGGACGAGCCGACGCGCGGCATTGATGTCGGAGCCAAATATGAAGTCTATACGCTGATCAACGAGCTGGCAGACGAGGGCAAGGCGATCTTGGTCATCTCATCGGAAATGCCGGAGCTGCTTGGCATTTGCGACCGCATCTATGTGATGAACGAGGGCCGCATGGTGGGCGAGATGGCCGCCAGCGAAGCGTCCCAGGAAAAGATTATGCGTGCCATTGTACGCGGGGAAGGAAAAGCCTCATGAGCAGCGAAACTCTGAGCAATGCCGAGCGCAACGCCAAATCCTCGGCCAAGACGGCCCTGAAGGATAATCTGCGCGACTATGGCCTGGTGCTGGCTTTGATTGCCATCATGCTGTTCTTCCAGTGGCAGACGTCGGGCGTCTTGTTCAA
Organism: Mesorhizobium sp. NBSH29; assembly: GCF_015500055.1. Classification (NCBI taxonomy): domain Bacteria; kingdom Pseudomonadati; phylum Pseudomonadota; class Alphaproteobacteria; order Hyphomicrobiales; family Phyllobacteriaceae; genus Mesorhizobium; species Mesorhizobium sp. NBSH29. The sequence goes on along the minus strand of NZ_CP045492.1, from coordinate 319,795 downwards.
GCCGGTCAACCTCACCAACCTGGTGCTGCAAAACAGCTACATCATCATCATGGCGCTTGGCATGTTGTTGGTTATCGTGGCCGGCCATATTGACCTGTCGGTCGGCTCGGTATCGGGCTTCGTCGGTGCGGTGGCGGCCGTGCTGATGGTGCAATACAAGCTCGATCCGCTTCTGGCGACGCTCATCTGCCTGGTGGTAGGTGCGATCATCGGCGCCAGCCAGGGCTACTGGATCGCCTATATGAAGATCCCGTCCTTCATCGTCACGCTTGCCGGGATGCTGGTGTTCAAGGGGTTGTCGCTGGCGCTGCTCGGCGGCATGTCGGTGGGGCCGTTCCCGCCCGAGTTTCAGCTTCTGTCGGCGGGCTTCATTCCCGATTTCGTGGGGCCGATCACCGTGGCAGGTACCAAGCTCCATGCGACCACCCTGCTGATCGGTGTCGCGATTGTTGCAGCGATGCTGTACTTCGCGCTCAAGAGCAGGAGCGACCGCGAGAGCCATGGCTATGAGGCAGAGCCGTTTGCCTTGTTCGCCGTCAAAAACGTCATCATAGCCGCCATCATCCTGTTCCTCGTCTACATGCTGGCATCCTATCGCGGGCTGCCCAATGTGCTGATCGTGATGGGCGTCCTGATCGCGCTTTTTGTCTTCATTACGCGGCGCATGACTTTTGGCCGGCGGGTCTACGCGATGGGCGGCAACGTCAAGGCAGCGGCGCTGTCTGGCATCAAGACAGAACGGCTGACCTTCTACATCTTCGTCATCATGGGAATGCTGGCAGCGCTTGCCGGGCTCATATTCGCGGCCCGCCTGAACACGGCGACCCCCAAAGCCGGCCTCGGTTTCGAGCTTGACGTCATTGCCGCTGTTTTCATCGGCGGTGCGTCGGCCATGGGCGGTGTCGGCCAGGTAGCGGGCGCCGTGATCGGCGCATTCATCATGGGCGTCATGAACAATGGCATGTCGATCATGGGCGTCAACATCGACTGGCAGCAGGTCATCAAGGGCTTGGTGCTGCTCGGCGCCGTGGTCTTCGACGTCTACAACAAGAACAAGTCCTGAGGCGGCGGAGGCACCACCATGCTGATTTCACAAGTTACCGGTATCGACGGCACTAATTGTGTTGTGGTGCGTGAGGGAGATTCCGCGCGTGCGGTGCAGGGCGCCAAGTCGGTTTATGCGCTGGCGCTTGAAGCTGTGCGCGCTGGCAAGCCGCTTGCAGCCGTCATAGCGACGCGCGGGCTTGGCGAAACCATCGACCTTGAGACGGCCTACTCAGAGGGCCGCGTGCTGTCGCCCATCCGCCATCCCGACCCGGCGCACCTCCATCTCACCGGTACCGGGTTAACGCATCTCGGCTCCGCCGCAACGCGCGATGCCATGCACAAGAAGGCGGATGCGGAAGCAAAACTCACCGATTCCATGAAGATGTTTCAGATGGGCATCGAGGGAGGCAGGCCGAAAAACGGCAGCCCAGGGGTTCAGCCCGAATGGTTCTACAAGGGCAATGGCACCATGGTGGTTGAACCCGGGCAGCCACTGATGTCGCCCTCCTTCGCGCTCGATGCCGGAGAGGAACCTGAAATCGCCGGGATCTACATCATCGGTGATGATGGCACGCCTTTTCGGGTCGGTTTTGCGCTGTCGAACGAGTTTTCTGACCATGTGACCGAGCGGATCAACTATCTTTACCTCGCGCATTCGAAACTTAGGAATGCGGCGATCGGCCCGGAGATCCTGGTCGGTGATCTGCCGGGCGATGTACAGGGCATGTCGCGCATCAGGCGCGGGGCTACGACGCTGTGGGAAAAGCCGTTTTTGTCGGGTGAGACCAACATGTCCCACACCATTGCCAATCTCGAGTATCACCACTTCAAGTATGATGTCTTCCGCCAGCCCGGCGATGTGCATGTGCACATGTTTGGCACAGCGACGCTGTCGTTTGCCGACGGCGTCACGGTGGAACAGGGCGATGTGTTCGAGATAGAAGCGCCGGGATTTGGCCTGCCGCTTCGCAATGCGATGAAGCTCAGTGGCGAAACGACGGTGGAGGTGCGGGCGCTTTAGAGCAGACGCTCTGGCGCCGACGTTTTTGCCTTCCGGCTCTTGCGCGGTGCAGCCGCCGGTTCGTTCTGATTCTGTTCAGGAATCGCTTCCGGCACTGAAACGGCGGGCGCGACTGCTGGTCGAGCCTCCTCCTTCGAGGAGGGTGCCTGATTCTGCTTGAAACGGATCATGTGCCTCGAACCTGATTGGGTGGCTTATGCCACCGTGTGCTGGGTGAGCGAGCCGCGGGCGCGAAACGCTCAAGCTTGAGGCATGCTGCCGATCAGGCGCGTGCTGCTGCTGATGACGGAGCGCCTGGACGACCCGGCATAATCTTCTTCTTCGGGGCTGGCAGCAAACCTTCGCGCTGTGCCTGCTTGCGTGCTGCCTTGCGGGTGCGGCGCACAGCTTCAGCTTTTTCGCGCACGCGCTTTTCAGACGGCTTCTCGTAAGAGCGGCGCGCCTTCATTTCGCGGAAGACGCCTTCGCGCTGCATCTTCTTCTTCAAAACCCTCATAGCTTGTTCGACATTGTTGTCGCGGACGAGTACCTGCAATTTTTTTCCTGACTTTTTTGCCTGCCCAAATGCGCAGAAGCGCGGGGCAAACGTTGGGGCGCGCCGGATTGACGGGCCGGTGTGGCGCGCACTTTAACAGGTCCCGCTAGAAATGCACCCCTTGGCGAACAAATTTCCCAACAAACGCACCGGCTCTGCTATCAGGTTCTTACTTTCCCGAACTTGTCCGAGGATATCCAGTGACCGACAAAACCAGTGACGCGCGTGCGAGGGCTGAGCTGAAGTTCCGCAAAACGGAACGCGAGGCGAGTGCGCGCGATATAATAATGGCCGAGCAATCGGCTGAAGCCGAGAAGCGTAAGGCCAAGACATCGATGCTGAAAGAATTGCGCCTGTCGCGCGAAGAAGCAGAACTGGCGGAACAGGGTGCGGCGCCAGCCAAAAAGAAGCGCGTCAAAGCTTGAGCACAGTCGCTCCTGACGAAATTTCCCCGGCGCGATGCTAGTCGGCTGTATCGGCCGCGTCGATCTCTTCCAGGCTATCTTCGGTCGTCACCCGCTCGTGGCGTTCCTCATCGTTGCGGATGCGGTATTGCGGGGAATTATCCTTCGGCGGCAGCGTGCCCGTGACCTGGTACAGTTCAGCGGTTTTGGAGGATAGGCCAAAGCCACCCTTCAGGCGGACCGTCTGGCCAATTGAAAATTTATGCAGTGCCATGAGATTTGTCCTGTGGTCGTTGAGCGCACAATCGTGCGGTCTCACCACGCGCCGGCAGCTGAAACTGGGTTACGGAGGCGTCGGGCAACATTCGACGCCACCAAAGCCGGGATTGAGCCCCGCGCAAGTGTGATCGGCCCTTAGTGACGAATTGAGGTTTAATTGCGGTTATCCGTAGCAGCCTAGCGTGTCAACTGATCGAAAATAATTCTGGCCGCGTGTCGAAACGAACTGCGGTGGTTCGACGTGGTGGTAGAAGCCAGTTCGAAAGGCTTCGTGCCAGACAAAACAAGGAAGATGACAATGCGTTTCATGGTAATTGTAAAGGCAACTGCGCAGAGCGAAGCCGGCGTAATGCCGGACGACGGTCTGATGGAAGCGATGATGAACTACAATGAGGAACTGGTGAAGGCAGGCATCATGCTCGCTGGTGACGGTCTCCAGCCCAGCGCCAAAGGTGCGCGGGTGCGCTTCTCGGGCGACAAGCGTACGGTCACGGACGGGCCATTTGCCGAAACCAAGGAATTGGTGGCCGGATTCTGGATCTGGCAGGTGCGCTCGCTTGAAGAAGCGATTGAATGGGTCAAGCGTTGCCCCAATCCCATGAATGAAGATTCGGATATCGAAATTCGTACCCTCTACGAAATGGATGATTTCGGGGATCTGGCAACGCCGGAAATCCGCGAACAGGAACAGCGTCTGCGTGCTCAAACTGAAAATCTGAAGGGTTAAGGGCAGACCACCCGTTCTGCAGAGCTTGCTGCCCTTCCCATTCGATGATTATTTCGCCCCGTGGCGAAGATCGACACCAGAGACGTCCCCCGCACTATCGATGCGGTATGGCGCATCGAGCAGACCCGCATTCTTGCGGGTCTCGCCCGTATGGTTCGTGACGTAGGGCTGGCGGAGGAATTTGCGCAGGATGCGCTGATCGCTGCGCTGAAGCAGTGGCCCCTATCCGGGGTGCCTGCCAATCCAGGGGCGTGGCTGACGGCTACCGCCAAGCGACGTGCTATCGATCACTTTCGGCGCCAGACGATGGCTGATCGCAAGCATGTCCAGATTGGCCATGAACTCGACAGCGAAAATAATTCGGGTGCCGCTGAGATCGAAGATCGACTCGACGACGATATCGGCGACGACATGCTGGGGCTGATGTTTGTCGCCTCTCATCCGATGCTGGCGACGGAAGCGCGGATTGCGCTGACGCTGAAATTGCTGGGGGGTCTCACGACCGAGGAGATCGGTCGCGCTTTCCTTGTCTCGGAGACAACCGTGGCGCAGCGCATCGTGCGCGCCAAGCGTGCGCTCGCCGCTTCAGGCGAAGCTTTTGAAATCCCGCGCGGGGAAGCACGCAATACCCGGCTCTCCTCGGTGATGGAAGTTCTTTATCTCATTTTCAATGAAGGCTATTCGGCCAGCAGCGGGGAAGACTGGATCCGGCCCCAGCTTTGCGAAGAGGCCATGCGGCTTGGTCGCGTGCTCGCCGGCTTGGCACCTGACGAGCCGGAAGTTCACGGGTTGGTCGCGTTGATGGAGTTGCAGGCCTCGCGCTTCAAGGCGCGGGTGGATGGGAGTGGCGACCCTGTTCGTCTGCCTGACCAGAACCGTGCACGCTGGGACCATCTGTTGATCGGGCGCGGGCTGGCCGCGCTGGAAAGGTCTGAATCGCTGGCGCCGCAGCGTGGACCCTATGCTTTCCAGGCTGCCATTGCTGCCTGTCATGCCAGAGCGCGTGTCGCAGAGGATACAGACTGGGCACGGATAGCGGCGCTCTATCACGGGTTGGCCGAGTTGACGCCGTCACCGGTGGTGGCGCTTAACCGCGCTGTGGCGGTTTCGATGGCTTATGGACCGGAGGCCGGCCTAGCGCTGCTTGATCCGCTCCTAGAAGATCCGGCGGTTGGGTTCTATCACCTGCTGCCGGCGGCGCGTGGCGATCTCCTTTTCAGGCTATATCGCTTTGAAGAAGCCGCTGTCGAGTTCGAGCGCGCGGCACGGCTGTCACCCACAGCACGCGACCGCATTTTTCTCGAGCGGCGGGCTGAAACGAGCCGTTCCAGGACAGTGGTCGGATGAGATCTACAACTTTTCGTGACGTACATGCGTTGAGGTCGTCGGCTTCCTAACTTGAGGGGAGAAAGTCGCAGAATCGTTCACCGCACCGAATTTTTTCCCCCGGGACAAATATAATCTGCCGGAGATGGATGCATTCAATGTCTCATGACACCGTCATGTCAGCATGCTGCATCGCACCATCTTGACTGAGAATGATCATTCGCATAAATGGAGAGTGATTGTTCGCACGTAAGGGAAGTTCATTGGACGAGGAACGTTCGCCAGGCGCATTCGAAATACCGACGGAAAGCGATTTTCAGGCGCCGTCGCGTGCGGAGCGTCGCGACCAGCAAGTGCAGCGGGTGCTTGATGCGGCGAAGGCTTGTTTCCTGCGCTCTGGCTTTCAGGGCACCTCCATGCAACAGATTTGCGCCGAGGCAGGCATGAGCCCGGGCGCGCTCTATCGTTACTTCCCGTCCAAGGAATCGATCATCCAGGCAATCTGCGAGGCCAACCGGCGGCAGGATGCGGAAAAATTTGCGGCGATGGAAAAGAGTTCCTGCGTGGTCGAGGGGTTCGTCGCATGCGGACTGGATCATCTCACCTTCACCCACGAAAATGGCAACGCGCCGATCTTCGCAGAAATCGCCACAGAATCGCTGCGCAATGAAACCATTCGCGCCATCGGAGATGGTTGCATGGCCGAGGTTCAGGACCGGTTCCGAACCTATCTTCACCAGGCCGTCGAGCGCGGCGAGATTGACCCCATTGTGGAGCTTGATGCGCTCTTGCCAATGATTCTGGCGATCGGACAGGGGCTTGCGATTAGCGATCTGCTGGGGCGTGGGGTTTCCCGCGACCAGCTTGAAATTATGCTGCGCGCGTCGATGGAAGCATTGCTGCGCCCGAGACGACCCGCCTGACATAGCCGTTTTGACGCGCCTTTCGGCCCAAACACTGAGTGTAACAATGACCGTTCGTAAAACAATCATCGGCGCTTTTGCTATCCTTCTAGCGGCTAGCATTGCCTATACTGTGCTGCCGGAGAATGTTTTTGCAGCGGCTGAAACGCCGGCCGAGGAGATAGTCATCCAGACGCCGCCGGCCATCCGCGTGGTGGCTGCGGCGCAGCGCGAGCTGGTCGAACATTTGTCCGTCACCGGCACCATCGTGGCACGGGAAGAGGCCGCCGCCGGCACAGACCTCAACGGGCTAACGGTTCTGAAGCTCAATGCCGACCAAGGTGACCGGGTCAAGAAGGGCGATGTTCTCGCGGTGCTTGATCGCTCCTCGCTGGAGACACAACTGGCACAGATGGACGCCAGCCGGGCGCAGGCCGAAGCCAATATCGCACAGATGGAAGCGCAGATTGCAGATTCCGAAGTAGGCGTTCGCCAGGCTAAGGAAGGGTTGGCGCGGTCCAAGACATTGCAGGCAAAGGGCGTTGCCGCCAAAGCGCAGCTGGACAATGCAGTGAACGCATTTGACAGCGCGCGAGCCAGGCTGGGTGCGGCGCAAAAAGCAGTTGTTGCCTCGCAGGCGCAGCTTGCCGTCATCGATGCGCAGAAGAAGAACATTTCGCTGCAACTAGGCAAAACCGACGTGAAGGCCCCGGCGGACGGGCTTGTGCTTGCCCGCAGCGCCACGCTCGGAGGCATTGTCTCGGCCGCTGCCGGGCCGCTGTTTCGCATTGCTATCGATGGTGAATTCGAGCTCGCCGCAACTGTCGCTGAAACGGCGTTGCCACGGCTGAAGGCCGACATGCCGGTCGCGGTCATGCCCGCCGGCAGCGACACACCGATTGCCGGAAACATCCGCCGCATTTCACCCGAGGTCGACCAGCGATCGCGGCTTGGCACTCTCTATATCTCAATTGCCGACAGCAGCGACGTTCGGGTCGGCAATTTCGCCCGCGGTGAGATCGAGGCGGTGCGGCGCAATGGCGTGGCGGTGCCCGAGGGGGCGGTTACATTCCGCAACCAGAAGCCATTTCTGCAAGTGGTGAGGGACGGCAAGGTGAATACTGTACCGGTGACACTCGGTGCGCGGGCTGAGGGCTATGTCGAAGTGAAGTCCGGCGTGACGGCCGGCGACGAAGTGATCGAGCGGGCCGGGACGTTTGTTGCCGATGGCGACATGGTCACGCCGGTGCGCGGTGATGTGATGGGGGCACTCAAGCCATGAACTGGAACTTTTCGGCTTGGTCCATCCGCAATCCGATTGCACCGATCCTGCTTTTTGTCGTGTTGATCGTGCTGGGGCTCATGAGCTTCAAGGGCCTGCCGATCACGCGCTTTCCCAACATCGACGTGCCGCTGGTTTCAGTTGTCGTAATTGATCCTGGTGTCGCTCCAAGCGAGCTGGAAACCCAGGTCACCAAGCGGGTCGAGGATGCGGTTTCCAACATCAGCGGCGTTAAGAATGTCATCTCGACCATCACTGAAAGCCGCTCGCAGACGGTCGTGGAATTCCGCCTCGAAGTCGAGACAGCGACAGCGGTGACCGACGTGAAGGACGCGGTCGAGCGTATCCAGTCCGACCTGCCCGCCACCTCCAACAAGCCGGTCATCGCGCGCGTCGAGGTTGAAGGCCAGGCGATCCTGACCTATGCGGTGACAGCGCCTGCAATGACGCCTGAGGAACTCTCTTGGTTTGTCGATGACACGGTCATCCGTAAGTTGCAGGGTCTCAAGGGTGTTGCCCGCGTTGACCGTTATGGCGGGGTTACCCGTGAAATCCATGTCGATGTCGATCCGAACCGGCTTGAAGCCCTCGGTGTGACAGCCGGCGATATCAACCGCTCGCTGCGTGCTGCCAATGTTGACCTCACCGGCGGCAGCGCCGATTTTTCTGATCGCGCCCAGTCGATCCGTACGCTGGGTGGCGCCAAGGAACTTGCAGACCTCGAGAAGCTCGAAATCCCGCTCGCAGGCGGTCGCAAGGTTTTGTTGTCTGATATCGCCAAGGTCAGCGATTCCTGGGAGGAGCCGAAATCCTTCGCCCGGGTCAATGGCCAGACGGTCGTGTCGTTTGCGATCTTCCGGGGCAAGGGTGAAAGCGACGTCGAGGTCAATGAGCGCGTTGAAGCAGCCGTCACCACACTAAAGTCCGAGAACCCGGAAGTGGTGGTAAGGAAGGTTGACGATTCTGTCAGCTATACGGTCGGTAATTATGACTCGGCCATGGAAACGCTGGTTGAAGGCGCCGTGCTTTCGATCATCGTGGTGTTTTTGTTCCTGCGCGATATCCGGGCTACATTGGTCTCGGCTGTAGCGTTGCCGCTGTCGATCCTGCCTGCTTTCTGGGCCATCGACATGCTCGGCTTTTCGCTCAATCTCGTCAGCCTGCTCGGCATCACGCTGGTGGTGGGTATTCTGGTCGACGACGCGATCGTCGAAATCGAGAATATCGTGCGGCATATCAAAATGGGAAAATCGCCTTATCGCGCGTCTTTGGAAGCTGCGGACGAAATCGGCCTTGCGGTGATCGCCATTTCTGCGACGATCATGGCGGTGTTTGCGCCAGTGTCTTTCATGGGCGGCATTGCCGGCCAGTATTTCAAGCAGTTTGGACTGACAGTGGCCGTCGCGGTGTTTTTCTCGCTGCTCGTCGCGCGACTTATCACGCCGATGCTGGCTGCCTATTTCATGCGTGACCATGTCCATGAAGAGCCCAAGCCCGGCATTATCATGCGTGGTTATGAACGGCTGTTGCGCACGACATTGCGCTTTCGCTGGCTGACGCTACTCGCTGGTATCGGCTTTTTCGCGGGGTCGATCTACGCCATGGGCACTTTGCCGTCGGGCTTCATCCCCAAGGAGGATGCCAGCCGCATCGTCTTCTCTCTGGAGCTGCCGCCCGGCAGCCGGCTTGAAGACACGCGCATGGTAACCGACCGGGTCACAACTCTGATGCGTGAGGTGCCCGAGGTCGAGAATGTCTATGTCATCGGTGGGTCGAACCCAACCGGAACGCTGGAGACCAGGCGGGCGACCGTCGTTGCTGATCTGGTCCATAAGTCGGAGCGTTCGATCAAGCAGGCGGAGATCGAGGAGATACTGCTCAAGAAGATGGAGACGGTACCGGATTTGCGCGCCTATTTCGTCAATGACCGCGGCGAGCGGCAGCTGGCGCTGGGCGTCATGGGTACCGATGGTGCCGTGCTTGATGCACAGGCGCGCAAGATCCAGAGCGCCATGGCCGAGACCGGGAAATTCCGGGCGATCAGTTCGAACGCCGCGCTAGACCGGCCCGAAATTATTGTCTCGCCCGATCTCGACCGGCTGGCCGAGCTTGGTATCTCGACAGCGACGCTGTCGGAGACCTTACGCATTGCCACCATTGGTGACATTGACGCCAACCTGGCAAAATTCACCGTGGGCGACCGCCAGATCCCGATTCGGGTGCAACTGGCACCGGAGGCACGTGACGACCTTTCGGTGGTGAGTGAGCTGCCTGTGCCGTCACCCTCGGGGGTTACTGTACCGCTGTCTTCTGTCGCTGACATACAGTTCGGGCAGGGGCCTTCCTCTATCGAGCGGTTCAACCGTGAACGGCGTGTCGTCATCGGCGCCGACATGGCCAAGGGGGCTGAGCTTGGCGAAGGTTTGGCCGCGGTCTGGGAGCTGCCCGCTGTCAAGGAGATGGCACCCGGCACGCGCATCCAGGAAACCGGCGATGCGGAGATCATGGGCGAAGTGTTTGCCGGCTTTGCCACCGCGATGGGCACAGGGCTGATGCTGGTTCTGGTGGTACTGATCCTGCTGTTTGGCTCGGTGTTTCACTCCATCACCATTCTGGGCTCATTGCCGCTGGCCATTGGTGGCGTGGTGGCGGGGCTGATGCTTACCAATTCGGCGGTGTCTATGCCGGTCGTTATCGGCATCCTGATGCTGATGGGTATTGTTACCAAGAACGCCATCATGCTGGTGGATTTTGCCATCGAGGAAGTGAAGCAGGGCGTATCGCGTAAGGAGGCGATCATCGACGCCGGCCGCAAGCGCGCACGTCCCATCGTCATGACCACCATTGCCATGTCGGCAGGCATGCTGCCGGCGTCTTTGGCGCTGGGCGATGGCGGTGAGTTCCGGGCACCCATGGCTGTTGCGGTGATTGGTGGCCTGCTGGTGTCGACTTTCCTGTCGCTGGTCTTTGTTCCGTCCTTCTTTACGCTGATGGATGACGCGGCGATCGGCACCTCGCGGCTGTTCCGCTGGCTGGCCCGGCCTAACCGCCGCGACGACCCGGAAGACGACCAGAAGCATGGCGCTCCGGCCCATGCCGTCGAACAGCAGAACGCATTGCCGATGGCGGCGGAATAACAGAAGGCCGGTTCGCCGGCTTTTTTTCATAACCGCTATCTGGTTGGATGACGGCTACCGGGCGCACGATCTTGTGGCCGGTTTCCTTTTGTGCCGGCCGGCTGCGCCCACACATAATGAGGCGACAGAGCAGGTCGGCGAAGGTCAGCACAATCGCAGCGCCGTGGCCCCTTCCAGTGCCGGGGACAACGGTGATCCTGTTAGCGTTGGTCCATCAACACCTCAAACGAAGGGCCGACCGATGGCATATTTGCGCGGCAGCAGCCGGTTGAAATAGGCGCTGCCATCCGGCGACAGGCGGTTCTCGTCGCCCATCAGAAAAGTCTTGGGCATGTGCCGGGTCTTGCCCGCAACGGCAGACAGTTCAACACGACGCATGACCGTCTTGCCGCCCTCTTCCTGCAGTGCAACGGAGCCGCCCCCACGCTCTGCTGTATCAACAGCGAAAATGCCCGCTTCATAGGCTTCGCTGGCGTCAGTCTGGTTGATGGCTCCGATATACCCGCGGGGCAGATAGCCCAGAACGTCGACGCGGGCACGCTTGCCGGGCAGTTTTTCCGACAGAGCGCGTTCAAAGGCCATCGGCAGGTCGCTGCCTGACAGTTTGATGTTGCCATGCTGATCGCGCTCGATGCGCTCGGGGGGGACCAGACTTTCGACCAGAGCGCGACCGTCGGCAGTCGAAACGCCTTCCGACACCGCAACCACGCAGCGGCCATGACGGGAAAGCGTTGCCTTCACATCATCAATGAAGCGGTCTTCCGAAAAGGCGCGCTCGGGCACGTAGATCAGGTGGGGGCCATCATCTTCTTCGTCGCGCCATGCGGCAGCGGCTGCCGTCAGAAAGCCCGCATGGCGGCCCATGACGATGCCGATATAGATGCCCGGCAAAGCGCGGAAATCGAGATCGACGCTCTGAAATGCGCCCGCGACGAATTCGGCTGCGGAGATGAAGCCCGGTGTATGGTCGTTTTCGACCAGATCATTGTCGATGGTTTTGGGCGCGTGGACAAAAGCCATTGAGCCACCAGAGGCTTCCGCCAGGATCTGCTGCGTGCCGGCGGTATCATTGCCGCCGATATAGATAAATGCATTAGCATCAACCTTGCGCAGGCCGTTCAACACCAGTTCGCAATAGGCGGCGTCGGGCTTGTCGCGGGTGCTGCCGAGGGCTGCGCCCGGCGTTGCGCCGATGGCGCGCATGCGCTCGGGCGGGATGTCGGAGAAATCCACATAATCACCGTCTCGGATGCCGCGCACGCCGTGTCGCGCGCCCAGAATGCGGGCATTTGGATAGCGGCGCTCAATCTCGGCGACAGCGCCGGCCAATGTCTGGTTGATGACAGCCGTCGGGCCACCGCCCTGCGCGATCACAAAGGTTTTTTCCGGCATTTTTCATCAGGCTCCTGCGGCTGCGGACAGACATTGGCCTGTCCGACCTTCAGGTGCAACCGGTGTCAGACAACGACGATAGGCGTCTTACCGGTGACGCGGCCAAAAAGGTCGATCACGTCCTGGTTGATCATGCGGACACAACCGGAAGACATGGCCTGGCCGATAGTCCACCATTCCGGCGAACCATGCACGCGGTAGCCGGTGTCGCGCCCATCCTGGAAGATATAGAGCGCGCGTGCGCCGAGCGGGTTTTCCAATCCGCCGGGCTGTCCGCCACGCCACTTTTCGAGCTCGGGCTTGCGGGCGATCATTTCGGGCGGCGGCGTCCAAGTCGGCCATTTCTTGCCGTACTGGATGTTGGCGCGCCCAGACCACAAAAAGCCTTCGCGGCCGATGCCGACGCCGTAGCGCAGCGCGTCGCCGCCGGGCTGGACGTAGTAGAGGAAGTGTTCCTTGAGATGGACGACTATGGTGCCCGGCGCCTCACCTGTCGGGTCAACGACGATCTGGCGGCGGTACTGCGGGTCTACCTTGGCGTAGGGAATTTCGGGGAGCTGGAAGCCTTCATCGTTGAAGGACGCATACATAAGGTCAGGGCTGGTCACTTTCCTGTCGACGCTGATGCGCGGACGGATCGAGCCGGTGGTGGTGTTATCAAGCCCCATTGCGGGCAACTCGATTGCCGAAGTGGAGCAGCCACTGGCAGCGCCTAGCCCCAGCAGGCCGAGCCCACTGATCATCGTGCGACGGGAAATTTGCTCCCGCGGTGCGACCGGAGCTGCAGTTATTGACCGGGAATGATGTGCCACGCGTTGCTCCGAATAATCTCGTTCGGCGTGATTGTGGCAAATCGTGGTTTACAAAGGCTGAACGGGCGGCAAGCCGCCCGTCAGCGCGCGGATTACCACTTCACGCTGAGCCCGAGATTGCCCTCGAACACGCGCTTCTTTTCGCCGCCCAGATTGGTGGTGTAGTCGGCGGAGGCAAAAAGGCTGACCGTGTCGGACAGTTTTGCGGTGATGCCGCCGCCCACCTCGAGCGAGGTGCCGCCCTGGTCTGACAGGATCGAGGTGGTGTCGAAGCTGACATGGTCCTCGCCACCGAACTCATGCCAGATATTGGCCTTGAGATAGGGCTGCAAGGTCGTCGTTCCGGCCACCACATTGCCTTTCAGACGGAAGCCGACGCGTCCGGTCACGCCGTTATCGGCGTCGTAGCGGATGCTGGAATAACTGTCGGCCTGGTCGTTTAACGACAGGCTGTGCCAGATCAGTTGCGCTTGCGGTTCGATCACCCAATCGGGTGTCAGCGCGATTGGGTAGCCGCCTTCGAGCGAAACGGCGATGCCATTGCCATCGATGTCTATCGCCTCGCCGGTGGCAGTGCTGCTTTCGCCGCCAAGCCATGTACCCATCACCACGCCATCGGCATACCAGCCGCCCGGGCCGACATGGGTCCAGGTAGCGCCAATGCTGTTGCCATTGGCTTCGATCTCACCAAATTTCGCATCAATGCCGCCGAGTGTCGGCGAGTTGATATCACCGCGCATGCGCGAATAGCCGTAAAACAGGCCGATCCGGTCGTGGTGGCCATTGCCACTTTCCCAGCCGATCAGGTCAAGACCAGCCTGGATGCCCAGAAGCGTGCCGTCAAAGGTTGGCGTCAGCGTACCGGTCGAGGTCAGTTCAGCATCTTGCCCGTAGAGCCGTGCCCAGCTCGTCGGCAGCAGCCCTGCGCCTTCGACAAGCGCCTGCTCGCCGCGCCGCTCGTGGAAGGTGCCGAGCGTCGAGACAGTCAGATAATGGGCAACCGGAAGGGTCGATACAAAGGCTGGAACCTCGGGGCGATAGAGCGGGATCGTGCCGCCGACGAGGCGGGCAGGATTTGGTGCCGGCAGGTCAGCGGCGGGATTGGAAACCAGCGTGATCGCTTCAATGGCCGGCGGCGGTGCCGGCGGTGCGGCAGACGGCGGAGCCGGTGGCGCAACGGGAGAAGGATCACCGGCCATAACAGGAGGGGTCGCCGAATCATCGGGCGGTGTCAACGGGTCACCTTCGGTAGGCACCGCTACGGGAGGTAGCTCGGAAGGCGGCGGTGGTGGCGGAGCGGCCTGCGGTGCCTGCGCTTTCGGTTCAGGGGTTGGTGCCGATGGCGCGGGTCCCGGGGCAGGAGCAGCGGCCATCGTGGAACGCAGGTACCAGTTTTCTTCCGTGCCGCCGGACGTTCCGCCCTTGAACAGGAGATATTCATAGGCACCCACGGTGACGCGCCCGCTTAGCGAGAACGCTCCGGCAGTAGTTGTCGCGCCATTGGCGGCCTCAACAAGCATGATGCCATTGGCCACTGTCGTGGCGCCAGTGCCGCCAGCGTTGGTGACCTTGATGTATGTCGAGCCGGAAGCGGTGCCGTTTGAAATCACCAGCCTATCGGATGCCGAACTGTCATTGCCGAGTACCGTGTCGACGAAAAGGACGCCGCCATTGCCGATATAATTTCCGGTGACGGTGAAAGTGTCGCCGGCTCCGCCGCCATTGTTGGTGAGATCAATACGGCCGGCGTTGGTAAGGCTGGCGAGTTGTCCAGCCGTGAACGGGTTGACGGCGCCATTGGAACCGCCGCCAAACAGGGTGCTGGTGGCATCAACGGTCAGCGCGCCTGTACCGGTCCCGCTATCGCCCAGCGTCAACGTGCCGTCGAAGGTCAGTTGAGTGTCGTTGGTGGCGGCGATGGTTTCCCAGTTGATGAGCCTCGCAATTCCAGTTGCCTTGACGTTGTCGAGCATCAGGCTATCCGTGCCCGTGCCGCCGGAGATCGTTGCCACCGCGCCATGGTTGGCGGTCGTCAGGTTGCGGAAGGTGGCGGTGTCATCGTCGCCGCCCATATCGATGGTGCCGTAAATGATGCCACCATCGGCCCAGGTGAAACTGTCGGTGCCGACACTCAGCATCACGTTGCCGCCGAGCGTACCGCCGGTGATGGTCAGGCTGTCCGCTCCACCACTGAGGCTGATATTGCCGCCGATGGTGCCGCTGGAGAGGATGATCGTGTCATTGCCAAAACCAGCAACCAGGTTCTTATCGATGGTACCGCCGGACATATTGAAATAGTTGTCGTCGAGCTTGAGGTTGACGCGACCGATACGCCCCCCGGTCATCACCGCATTGTCACCATCGTCGAAGGCGTCGACAATGCGCCCGCCCGACATGAAGAATGTATCATGATGGCCGCCCTGGAGGAGCTTGTCGATCTGGCCTCCGGTCATACGAAAATCGTCGAGACCGTCGCCCTGCTGCAGCGTTCCCGTGATGGTGCCGGCGCTCATGTTGAAGGTGTCGTTGCCATCGCCCTGGTCGATAGAGCCGTTGACAGTGCCAGAGTGCATCTCGATCGTGTCGGCGCCGTTGCCGAAATTCACGTCGCCGTTGATCGTTCCGGTGCCGCCTGAAGGCAGTGTCAACGTGTTGTTGCCGGAGAGATCCGTCAAGCCGCCGATCGACGTGCCGCTATCACATACAAACATCGTATCGCCAGGTGCCGGCACGAAGGTGCAGGCCGCCAACGCAGCGCTGCCCTGCACGGCGAAAAGCAGGGACGAGGTTGAGGCGAAAAGGGCAAGTCGGCGCAAGGCGGATAGCCGTGTACGCGAGAGATGGAGCTTCGCAAAAGACGGCGCTCCCACGCCCGGTTGAGCGTCGTTGTTCATGTCCTCGTTCCCCATTCCTTTGCGCCAACCAGATGATCAGAATCGGCGCGCCGCATCCAAGTAAGTGGGTCCTCGGTCACGATTAGGACACAAAGCGACGACCCCCGCAACCCGGAGGAACAGGGCTGGGTTACCAAATTATTCCTTTAGGGAACGCTCATGCATCTTAAACTATTTGGGCGCCATAACACAATCTATGCGAGTGCGTTCCGCATTGGCGCGTTTCGGCTTTTTGAGTTAAGACGTAGCGGCAGGCCTGAACATTGGAGGATAGGGCACCATGTATCACCGGGATGCCGTTGGATTGTCTCTTACCGGCGCCAGCCAGACCGGTGTGGTGGCCTATCAAAGGGCGCAGCGCGAACTGCAATGCTTTGTGGGAGACCCGGTCGCGTCTGTCGATCAGGCCATCGCCGCGGACCCCGGCTTTGTCATGGCGCATGTGTTGAAGGGCTATCTTTACGGGCTCTCCACAGAGCGCGATGCGATGGCGATAGCGCAAAGCGCCCATCGAGCCGCGGCCGCACTTGGCGGAACCAGCCGCGAGCGCAGCCATGTCGCGGCGCTGGGCCAGCTTGCAACTGGTGGCTGGCATGAAGCGAGCCGGATTCTGGCCGAGCTGACCACTGACGAACCACGTGACGCGCTTGCCCTGCAGGCCGGGCACCAGATCGATTTCTTCACCGGTGATGCCCCGATGCTGCGTGACCGGATTGCGCGCGCCATGCCAGCCTGGAGCGACGAGATGGCCGGGTACCACGCCATAGTCGGCATGCAGGCCTTCGGGCTGGAGGAGATGGGCGACTACGCTCATGCCGAAGCTCTGGGGCGGCAGGCAGTGGCGCTTGAGCCGCGCGACGGCTGGGCGCAGCACGCAGTTGCGCATGTGATGGAGATGCAGAGCCGCCAGCAGGACGGCATTGTGTGGATGCGCTCCAACACCGACAACTGGACGAAGGACAGCTTTTTCCAGACCCATAACTGGTGGCATCTTGCGCTGTTCCATTATGAGCTTGGCGACATTGAAGCCGCACGAGACCTGTTTGACGGCCCGATTTTTGGAAAGCCAAATAGCGTGGTGTTCAACATGGTGGATGCGTCGGCCTTGCTGTGGCGCCTGCATCTGGGTGGGCATGATCTTGGCGACCGATGGTCTGCGCTCGCCGCCAACTGGATGCCGAAGGCCAAGGACGGCAACTACGCCTTCAACGATGTTCACGCGATGATGGCGTTTGTCGGGGCGGGGCTGGTCGGACCAGCGCGTGACCTGTTGGAAGCGCAGCAACATGCGATGCAGGGAAGCGACGACAATGCGCGTTTCACACGCGACATTGGCCACCCGCTCGTGTTGGCCTTGCAGGCTTTTGGGGAAGGGCGTTATGGCGAGGCTATCCGGTTGATTGAGCCGTTGCGCGCCATTGCCCACCGGTTCGGCGGCAGCCACGCACAGCGCGATGTGATTGAGCTGACGCTGATTGAGGCGGCCTTGCGCTCGGGGAATGACGCACTGGCAAGCAGCCTTTCGGCAGCACGGATGGCGGCGCGGCCTGAAAGTCCGCTGTCGGCACTTTTCGTGCGGCGTGCTGATTTTTCGGTCTAGCTCTTTCCGCTGGCAATCAGACTGGATGACAACTTGCCCGCCGGTTCGGTTGCGCACTGCCGCTTCAAGCCTCCCCTTAGTTGCGCATTTATTACGAGACACGAAATAAATATCACGCAGTGGTCCTCAGCCGCTTGCGCTGGCAAAGTTTTTGCTGTGAACGTTGCGATAGAGGAGTGCTGCACATCGCGATGCGCCTGTGACAGCGCGGAAGGAAAAGGCAACCGGGGTTCGTGCGGTTGCCGGGAGGACCCATTATGTATCTTGGACTGGATCTTGGCACCTCCGGGGTTAAAGCGCTGCTTATCGATGCCGACCAGCGCATCATAGGCTCTACCGATGGTTCGCTTTCGGTCTCGCGGCCTCATGCCGGCTGGTCGGAGCAAAACCCCGCCGACTGGATCCGGGCAACCGAGGAAGCCGTCGCGGGCCTGATAAAATCGCATGGCGATGCGATGAAGCGGCTGCGCGGTATTGGCCTGTCTGGCCAGATGCATGGCGCGACGCTGCTGGACAGCGACCATGCAGTGCTGCGCCCGTGCATGTTGTGGAACGACACACGCAGCCATGCTGAGGCCGCCGCTCTCGATGGCGATCCGCGCTTCCGCCAGATCACCGGCAATATAGTCTTTCCAGGCTTTACGGCGCCGAAGGTCGAATGGGTGCGCCATAATGAGCCCGAGATTTTTGCGCGCACGGCAAAGATCCTGTTGCCGAAGGATTTTTTGCGGCTGTGGCTGACCGGAGAAACCGTCTCCGAAATGTCGGATGCATCGGGCACTGCATGGCTTGATGTTGCCGGGCGGCGCTGGTCGGAGGATTTGCTCGCCGCCTGTCATCTCACAGAGAGCCACATGCCCTCGCTGGTCGAGGGCACGGCGGTGTCGGGCCGTCTGCGCGCTGAACTTGCTGCGGCCTGGGGTGTCGAGCAGGTGGTCGTCGCCGGTGGTGCCGGAGACAATGCGGCCTCGGCCTGCGGCATGGGCACGGTGCGCGAAGGCGCTGCCTTTGTGTCGCTCGGCACATCGGGCGTGCTGTTTGCTGCCAACGCCTCATATCTGCCCAACCCGGAAAGCGCAGTCCATACATTTTGCCACGCGCTGCCTGGTGCCTGGCACCAGATGGGAGTGATCCTCTCGGCGACGGATTCGCTGAACTGGCTGACGGGCATCACCGGGCGCAGCGCGGCAGACCTGACCGAAGAATTGGGAAAGAGCCTGCGCGGGCCGAACGGTGTTTTCTTCCTGCCTTATCTGTCGGGCGAACGCACACCGCACAATGACGCGATGGTCCGCGGTGCTTTTGCCGGTCTGTCGCATCAGAGCGATAGGACTGCGCTGACACAATCGGTCCTGGAAGGTGTTGCCTTTGCCTTTCGCGACAATCTCGAGGCCCTCAGGGCGGCTGGCACGCAGCTCTCGCGCGTCACTGCCATCGGCGGAGGCTCGCGCTCGCGCTATTGGCTGAAGGCCATCGCCACATCTCTTGAACTGCCGGTGGACGTTCCGGCTGATGGCGATTTCGGCGCCGCCTTTGGCGCCGCACGGCTTGGGCTGATTGCAGCTGAAAATGCCGATCCGTTTGCCGTCTGCTCGACGCCGGCCACTGCCGAAACCATCGAGCCCGACAAAACCCTCACCGGCGCCTTTGCAGACGCCTATCAGCACTACCGGGCACTCTACCCGGCCATTCAAGGAGCAACATCGTGAGCACTGGATTCTTCGGCGATATCAAGCCGATCAAATTTGAGGGCGCGGACAGCAAAAATCCGCTCGCCTACCGGTTTTACAATCCCGAGGAAGTCGTTGCCGGCAAAAAGATGGAAGACCATCTGCGCTTTGCGGTTGCCTACTGGCATTCCTTCGCATGGCCGGGCGGCGATCCGTTCGGGGGCCAAACCTTTGAGCGTCCCTGGTTCCCCGGTGCCGGCGAAACGGACACGATGGCTCTGGCGAGGAAGAAGGCTGATGCCGCGTTCGAGATGTTCGCGTTGCTCGGCACGCCTTATTATTGCTTCCACGATGCTGACGTGCGGCCCGAAGGCCGCGACTTTGCCGAGAGCGCGGCGCGGCTTGATGAAGTGGCCGATTATTTCGCCAGCAAGATGGAAGAGACCGGCATCAAGCTTCTTTGGGGCACGGCCAATCTCTTTTCCCATCGCCGCTATATGGCGGGTGCCGCCACCAATCCGGACCCGGATGTCTTTGCCTACGCTGCCGCGACGGTGAAATCCTGCATGGATGTCACCAAGCGCCTTGGCGGCGAGAACTATGTTCTTTGGGGTGGCCGGGAAGGTTATGAGACGTTGCTCAACACCGATATCGGTCGCGAGCAGGAGCAGGCCGGGCGCTTCCTGCAGATGGTGGTCGACTACAAGCACCGCATCGGCTTTGAGGGCGCGATCCTGATCGAACCCAAGCCGCAAGAACCCACCAAG